>CAZWUN010000022.1:9619-28673 GCA_964637145.1 uncultured Burkholderiales bacterium | reverse complement strand
CGCCCTTCGACATGGTGTTCCTCAACGAACTGGATCGATTCAGCCTGGCCGACGACGTCATCGACCGCGTGCCGCGCTTGCAGCCTGTCGGAGCCCATGCCAAGCAGTGGCTGCACAACAAGATGGTGGAGCACAAGCAGTACATCCGCCAACATGGCGACGACATGCCCGAGATCCGCAACTGGAAGTGGGAGGCTTGAAGCTCGGGAACGATGGGCAGCTCGCCTGAGAGAAAACGGGCGAGCTGGCTAGCCCGCTGGGCCCTTGACCTGGAGCTGCTTAGCTCTTCTTTCGTCTGAGCAAGACCCCGCCCACCGACGGCTTGAGCCCGCCCAGGTCGACGCCCAAGTGTCCGGAGGAAACCGCCTCGCGCTTTGCCCACTGGTGCAGCGCCTGCTCTTCGGACTTGCCCTCGTTCATCCACTGCAGCACCGTGGTCAGGCCGGACAGGGTCTTCTCCCAGTTGCCCTCGGCCAGGTGGGCCACCCGGGCAGCCAGCGGACCGTGCTGTTCGAAGTCTGGGAAGCGCTCATAGAGCTCGGTCATGCGCTCGGTGAGCTTGCCCTGCGCGTGAAAGTGCTCGCCCAGCGCGGCTGCCCACTCCGGTCCGCTGGTTTTGCGCTCGTTCAGCCAGGCTTGCTCGACCCCCAGGGCCGTGCCGCCGCGCCGGGTGAGCTTGTGGCACTCCTGGAGGACGGCCAGGCCCTCGCGCAGGTTCGGGCAATGCTTCACCCAGGCGTATTCGGGCCCTCCCATGCACCTTTGCAGAGCGAGCAGCGCCGAGCCGAAGGCGATGACCTGGAAGCTGTCGCGGGCGCGATCGGCCAGCCAGCCCAAGAACGGGCTGGCCGCCAGAACCAGCTCGCTCACGTGCCGGGGCTCTTTCTCCGCCAGGGCCACGGCCTGGCCGAAGGCGATCAACTCCTGGTCGCTCAACTCGGGCAGTCCGCCTGGCTTCTGAGCCCGCAGGGTGGCTCTCACGCCGGGCAGGTCGGCTCCGGCTCCGGCCTGGAGCGAGGGGCGCATGCTTCTCATCCACTCGCTCGGATTGTAGGCCACGGCGCCGCGATGCCTTTGCAGGAGAGACTCGGGCGTCCCCTCGTCGGGCGACCGGAGCCAGGCCTGGCGTAGTCTCTGCATGAAGTTCCGGATGCTGGCGCTCTCTTCCTCGGGGTGGACGGTGGCCAGCTGCGCCTTGATCGACGGCGCCAGCTCCGAGCGCCTGTCCGCGCTCCCGGAGGCGACAATCAGGGCCAGGTCAGGCTTGAAGAGGCCTCGAGCGACGACTTCTTGCTGGTAGCGGGAGACTTCCTCGTCGGGCAGGGCCAGCAGGCGGTTGAGCGTGTCCGGGTTCTGGAAATGCTCCCCGAGTTGGGCGGCGGGTCGGGCTTTCAAACGCTCCAGATAGGCCTCGGGAAGCGGCTTCATCTGCCCCGAAGCATCAGGCAGTAAAAGCGCGTCAAACCCCTCCGGGTCGAAGCGCCTGAATTGGAGCATCCAGCGCACCGCCAGGCTCTCCGCGGCGTCGTCCAACCTGTCGGGCCGGCTACGGGGGATCAAGAACTGGCTCATCCAGTGAGCCTGTTGTCGAGACGGCACGTAGTCCGGGTCCTTGAGAAGTTGCTCGGCCGCCGTGAAGCGCCATCCGGCCAGCGTCGAGGGTCGATCCTCCAGGGCCAGGCTCACCATGGCGGACGTCGTGTCGGGCCGGGCGGCCGCGAAAAGCCCACCCATCGAGCCGTCCAGAGTCTGCAGGGCGGGAGCCAGGTGCTCGCGCGCCCAGGTCGCATCACATTTCTCGGGATAAGCCATGACCAGAATCTCGAGCAGTTGGAAGGGCACTTCGCTGTCTTGAAACTTCTCGCCCCGGCCGAGGAAACGGCTCACGGCAGTGCTGACCGATTCGAAGTGCTCCCCCGCGATGGATCGGGCCGGCCCTTCTCCCGAAACCCCGTCGGCGATGAGCAGGCCGAGAGCCTGGATGTCCCGCTCGCTGGCGCGGGCGGCGCACCGCGCGACGAGCGTCTCGAGAACCTCCGGGGGGCGAGGTTGGGGACCGAGTCCTTCTCCTTCCCGGATGATCTCATCGCGCAGCTCGTCGCGATCATCCACAGGTGGTGCGGGCTCGAGTCGCCTGCCATTCACCTGGAACTTGCCCTCCAGTACCTGGGCCGAGAACTCGAGGTGCCCCTGGTTCTTCCACTGGTGGAGCAAGGCCAGCGCGGCCGGCTTCTGCTCGCGTGCCTGGCTGGCCACCGCCCAGACCAGCTCCTGACGGGGGGGGTGATTCCCCAGCGCCGCGGGGAGTCGCGCCAGTGCCTCGTCGGCCAGCTCGGGCTTGAGCATGGCTTCCCGACAGCCTTCCACCGCACCGTATGCATCCTGGCGGCGAATGACGGGGGATTCTGAACGAGAGAGCAGGGTGTGGGCAAACCGGGCTACCAGCAAGTCGGGATGTTGCCAGGCCGTCTGGCGCAGCGGATCGAGCGGAGTCTGCTCGGGCGGGGACACCTCGCTCTCCAGCATCAGGCTGGTGGGCGGCTGGACCACCGGCGGGGGCGTCTTCTCGACCGCGGGACCTCTCGATTCGAGGGAGGCCGGGTCGGGCGGGGTCCACGTGAAGACATCGCTCGGACCGGACGCAGGCGTCGGCGACGCAAGAGCCGGCGCGGAGTTGAGCGTGCCCAGGGGGACGATGCGCACCTTCTCAGAGTTCCGCGAGCCGCGGAATGAGTCCTCTGACGCCCCTTTTTTGCCAACTGAGAAGGGATGCCGGGCGGGCCAGCGGAGGCTCTGGTCGACCAGTATGGCTCAGGTTGACCAGGAGGATCGGTCACGCCCCTGGAGGTCCGGGCAGGGCCCGGCGTCGGCGAGCCACCTGGAGCAAAGAACCTCCGCTCGTGTCCGTGCCATCCCCGATTCATGAGGTCAGTGGCCTGGGCAGGAGTCCGCCTCAGTCGGTGGAATAGCCCGGTCGGCATTTCTCGAGAGGGGTCCCGGATATGTTGCGCTGCCGCCTGATTTTGATGATTCTGCTGGCGGGGTTTCTTTCGTCAGGTTGCGCGGGGGATTCGCCTGGAGCGCTTCACGGGGCCGTCCTCGCGCCCGCGGTTCCCGGGGGCGGTCAACCTGCTACCATCACGTTCCGGGACCGCAGTGGAGAAGAGGCTTCCGTAACGGCCGCCGCGGGTCGCGTTCTGGTCATTCCTGCTCCAGGTCTGACCTCGGAGCGGGTGCTCGAGCTGCTCTCAGAGCTGGGGGGCCAGATCCTCCTGACCACCGAGTCTCAGGTCCTGGTCGTCGGGGTGACCCAGGGGTCAGAAGCCGAGGCCATTGCCAGGTTACAGGCCGAGCCACTGGTCGCCCTGGCGATCCCGGACCTGGTGATCCCCTTCACCATGCCCCTGGCCGGAAGCATCCCTCAGGGGCGCATGGAGCAAGCTGCCGAACCTCAATTGTCGGCCGCCGCTGAATTCCGCCAGGGCGGAGGGGTTCGCATCGCCGACATCGACCAGTTCTTGCCCATCGACACACCCAAAACCGATCCGACTCACTGGCTGCGCGACTGCACCCACGGGCGCATGACGCGTGATTTTGCCCAGGCCGGCTTCAACGGGCCTGTGGACCAGGTTGACTATGTATCGACGCTTGCTCTCAATACTCTTGATTCCCAGCCAAGTGTCGCGGCTGCTTCCGAGCTCCTTCGCGCCCAGGCAAGGACGGCTTCGCAGCTCAAGGAGTGCGTGGTCATCACCATGTCCATCGGGGCCACGCAGGACCGCAACATGGAAGCAAACTTCTACTACTGGTGGGATGCCTTGTTGACCACGCTCGAGCAAGAGCCTTTCCAGGACGTGGTCCTGGTCGTTTCGGCCGGAAATGGATTCGATGATCGAGGCTTGCAGGGCGTCGACATGAGCCGGAACCTCGACCGTCTTCGGCAGGCTCACCCCGAGTTGATGGATGGCCATTTCCTGGTCGTTGGCAGCAGCGGGAAGCCCGGCGAGTGCCGCCGTGACACCGGCATGAACTTCAACGCCAACCCTGATGATCCCAACTTCATGACGGCTCCCGGTCGGGACGTCCCCAACCCCAACCCGGCCGAGACTGACCCGAAGTGTCGTACGTTGAGCGGCACCTCCTTCGCGACTCCGGCGGTGGCCAATGCTCTGGCCAAGGATTTGCAGGCCCGGCCCGATGAAAAGTGCCATGACGTGACCAGAGATTTCGCTAAGAAGCGGGTCATCGATCCGGCCTGCGTCGACATTGCTCAAGGAAACTTGAGACTGACCAAGATCACCCACATCGACGACCAGGGAGTCGCCAGAGGGCTTGCGACCACCCGCATCACCGACACCACCTCGCTCTACACCTTCGACTTGATCCTGAAAGTGACACGTGTTGCCGTGGGTCCTTCCGGCAGCTACCAGTTCGAGGTTGCTGAGGGCTCGACCGTGGAGGCCACGGTTACGGGCACCTGGACGCTGGAAGGGCCGCCTGGTCCCAATCAGTTCCGGGAAGTGAACCCTCTGGAGGGCCAGAACTCCGGACCCAACGAGCAGACGGGTCCTCTCAACGTGTTCGGGATCGTGGACGCGGCCACCAACCGAGGCACCTTGGATTTCACCTGGACGATTCCGGCTACGATCACATTCCCCAACGCCCCGGTGCCCGTCTCTCCCCTGAAGACAACCGACTCGTTGATCGCAACCTTTGAGGTTACGCTCGACCCCCGAACGGGCAATCTCACCTTGAGCCCGACTGGAACCCAGCGGCGAGTCACCCAGGATCCGTTCATCGAGACGCAATCCGTTACTGCTGACGGGAATCCCATGCTCACGGGACAGATCAGCCGACAGCATCAGGCCTCCGGGCACCAGCAGTCTGACATTCATCTGCACGCTCGCGGACAACGCGGGTTGAATCGATAATCCACCACTTTGAGTGGCGTGCCGCGAACGCGTTCGCAGCACCATTGACCATCGACTGACGGGCGGTAGGGTAGGCGGCGCGACCCGAGCCCCACGCTCTGGTGGGGCAGGCCCAAACGACCCTTGCCCCACGGCCCGGGTTGGGGAGCCCCACGCTTCGTGTTCGGGCAAGCCGCCCTACAGCCCACGGTGGGGATCCCCCACGCTCGGCCGTGGGGCACCCCGCCCCCGACCCCGACACCACGCCCGTCAGTGGAGCTCCCACCAGCCCAGGCCCTCGGGAACCTCGATCGGCAGGCTCCTCTGGTCCACCCCGTGAGCCAGCAGCAACCGGTCCAGGCGCTTGTCGGCCATGGCCCTGGCGAACCACAACAGGGCCTGCTCCCGGGGGTCGGCCCCGCGCTCGAGCAGCGCTTCGATGGCCTGGATGCGGGACTCGTCCAGCGCCGAAGAGCGCAGGCTCGTTCGCAGGGCCAGCTGGCACAGCTGGGACAACACCTCGCCAGGGGGCGGACCGCCCTCCAGCAGGGCCTCAAGGACGGCACGGTCGAGCCTCCAGTAGCTGGCGGCGTGCAGGGCCGCGCTGTGCCCTTCCTGGTCGCGGGCCAGGCGGTCGGCCCCGGCCGCCAGCAAGAGAGGCACGGTGCTGGCGGCCGCCGGCGTGGCGGCGGCCAGCATCAGGGGTGTGAGGCCCCGGTGGTCGGGCGCTTCCAACCGGGCGCCACCCGCGAGCAGCTCACGGGCCGTTTCCAGCTGACCGGCGGCGATGGCCAGGGCCAGGCCGCTGCGGCCCTGCTCGTCTTGAGCCTCCGGATCGGCGCCCCTGGCAAGCAGCCAGGCCAGGGTCTCGACCTGGCCGGCCACGGCCGCGGCCATCAGGGGCGTCTGGTGGGCCCGCCGCAGCTCCAGGTCCAGGCCAGCCTCGAGCAGCGCCTCCAGGATGGCGGTTCGGCCCAGCGATGCCGCCAGCGAGAGCGCCAGGGCCCCTCCCGCCGGGGGGACTTCTAGAAGCCGCCGGACGGCCGCCAGGTTGCCCAGGCTGACCGCCTTGTGCAGGGCGGCGTGACCATTGACGTCCACCGCCGCCGGGTCGGCTCCGCCCTCGAGCAACCGGCTCACCAGCTCGACGTCTCCCACCGCCCCCATCAAGGGGGTCTCGCCCACCGCGTTGGGCCCGTCCACGGGTGCTCCGGCCTCGAGCAGAAAGTCCACCGCCTCCCTCCTGTCCGATCGGACGGCCGCCAGCAGGGCCGCTCCGGTGAGCTCCGCGCCCCGTCCGGCCAGCTCGCGCATCAGATCCACCCGACCCCTGGAGGCGGCCAGCTCCATCAGGGTGGGGTAGGTGCACGAGCGGATCCTCCTCACCTGGAGGTCGGCTCCGGCTTCCACCAGGGCCAGGACGCAGTCGCAGCAGTCGGTGTCGGCGATGGCCGGAACCTGGTCGGGCCAGGTCAGGTTCGGGTCGGCGCCCCCTTCGAGCAGGGCTCGAACCGCCTGGCAGTTCCCCATGTAGGCCGCTTCCATCAGCGCCGTTCGACCCGGGGCGTTGACCTCGGCTCCCTCCCTGATCAGCAGCCTGATGGCCTGGCCCTGATCGCCCAGTGCCGCGGCCCGCAGAGCCGTCCAGCCGTCCTCGTCGGCATAGTCCACCGGGGCTCCCGCCTCCAACAGCCGCACCAGCGCCGCCATCTTCCCCAGGCGGCTGGATTCCAGCAGCGCCTTGCCCAGCTCATCCGGGGTCCATTTTCTATCCGCCAGGAGGGCGGGCAGCCTGGCCTGGTCGGAGTGAATCGCCTCCACCAGCTCCAGGGGGTAGCCGGCCGTCTGCATGGCGGCCTGGTCGAGCTCGCTACCCAGCTCCTTCCCCATCTTGACCAGGCGAGCGATGTTCTTCACGGGCTCTGAGAGTTTGCCGGACCGACCACAGTCCCTGCGGGAAAAGGGCCCCGAGCTCCCGCTCCGAACCAGCTCCCACCATGGATACGCTTCCCAAAGAGTACGCTGACCTCTTCCCCGTGCTGACCCCCGCTCAGGTGCAGCATCTGCGCGACTACGGGGCGGTGGAGGAGCAAGTGAGCGCGGGGGCCTGCCTGGTCCGCCCCGGTGATCGCCACAGCGACTTCGTGGTCGTGCTCGAGGGCGAGCTGGAGATGAGCGCCGGCGACCTGCCCATCGTGGTGCACGGGCCCGGCCAGTTCATGGGCGACACCCACACCCTGAGCGGCCGGGCCGCGGTGGTGCTGGGCCGGGCCCTGACCCCCCTGCGCTACCTGCGCCTCCCGGCCGCCGCCCTGCGGCGCGTGGTGGTGGAGCGCTCCGAGCTCTCCGACAAACTGCTCAAAAGCTTCCTGGGCCGGCGCATGGCCCTGGTGCAGGGCCAGCTCAGCTCCACCCGCTTGATCGGCTCGCGCTACTCGCACGACACCCACCGCATTCGTGACTTCCTGACTCGCAACCAGATGCCGTTCCTCTTCACCGACCTCGAGAGCGATCCCGAGATCGAGACCCTGCTCGACAGCTTCGGGGTGCGTCTGGAGGAGACTCCGATTCTGGTCTGCTCGGCCGGCCACTTCTGCCGCAACCCTTCCAACGAGGAGATCGCCTCCAAGCTTGGTCTCAACGCTCTGGTGGAGGATCACGTGGTGGACCTGGTGGTGGTCGGCTCCGGTCCGGCCGGGCTGGCGGCCACCGTTTACGCCGCCTCCGAGGGGCTGGAGGTGGTCACCATGGATACCACCGGTCCCGGCGGACAGGCCGGCACCAGCTCCAAGATCGAGAACTACCTTGGCTTCCCCGCGGGCATCTCGGGTCGCGAGCTGGCCGAGCGGGCCCTGTTGCAGGCTCAGAAGTTCGGAGCCCAGATCGCCTCGGCCCGCACGGCCGTGAAGCTGAACTGCGAGGGACCCATCTACCGCATCACCACCTGCGACGGCTCCCAGGTGCGGGCCCGGGCCCTGGTGATCGCCACCGGCGCCCGTTACCGCAAGCTGGAGCTGGCCAACCTGGCCAGCTTCGAGGGTCGGGGCGTCTACTACGGGGCCACCGCCATGGAAGGCTCCCTGTGCCGGGACGCCGTGGTGGCCGTGGTGGGGGCGGGCAACTCGGCCGGCCAGGCGGCCGTCTTCCTGGAGACGGTGGCCCGCGAGGTGCACCTCCTGGTGCGCGGCGAGTCGCTGGAGAGCTCGATGTCCAGGTACCTGATCCGGCGCATCCAGGAAACCCCCCGGATCCACCTTCACCTGCAGTGCGAGGTGTGCGAGCTGGTGGGCGAGGATCATCTCGAGCGCCTGCGTTTTTGCTGTCACCGCGACGGCTCCGTCAGCGAGCTCGAGTGCGCCAATCTGTTCACCATGGTGGGGGCGGTGCCCAACACCGCCTGGCTCGACGACTGCCTGGCCCTGGACGAGAAGGGGTTCGTGCGCACCGGCCGTGACCTCTCCCGCGAAGACCTGCAGGGCTGGTCGGCTGGCCGGCGCCCCTACCCCTACGAGACCAGCAAGCCCCGCATCTTCGCCGTGGGGGACGTGCGCTCGGACTCCACCAAGCGCGTGGCTACGGCCGTGGGGGAGGGATCGGCGGCGGTGCAGTTCCTGCACCGGGCCCTGGCCGACCTGAGCTGAGGTAGACCTGGCGGTCTTCCAGCCGCAGCAGGCGGGTGGAGGGGTCCCACTGCAGACGAGGGTCCTCGAGCCTGGCCCGGGGATCGAGCTGCAGGGCCAGGCTGGCCAGCAGAAGCTGCTGGGCGTCCAGGAGCTGCCGGTACTGCAGGGTGCACTGCTCCAGGGTGGGCAAGCTGATGGGGGAAAGAATGTCCAGCCAGCCGGCGCTCTTTTGCGGGCTGAGGCCTTTGGACGCGAAGGGCACCACCTCGAGGAAGCAGGGCCGAAACCTCAGGTAGGTGCGGTTGGACTCGCGCAACTGGTGATCGAGCCAGGCCGCCTCCAGCAGGTTGGGTCGGCCGGCCGGGGGCATCCCCGGGTATTGAAACTGACCCTTCTTGAGCATGTCGGTCCGAACCGATTGCTCGTAGGCGTTGAAGTCGGTGGCGCGCACCAGCGCCTCGCGCGGGGCCTGATGAGCCAGCAGGAAGGCCTGCAACTCGCTCAGCTCGGGGCGGGTCAGTCGGCCACCGGCCACCTGCTCTTGCAGGGGCTCCAGGGCGATCATCAGCACCGACGTCGCCAGCATCAGCTCGTTCACGCCTTCGTTGGCCAGCATGCGATGGCCGAGCTTCCAGCAGCGTCGGGAGCTGCCGAGCTGCCCGTGGGCTCGGTAGGCCAGCGCCAGGCTCCTGAGCGCGACCAGGTGGGTGAGCTGGGCGCTGGTCAGGGCGGGCGCGCAGGGCCAGACCAGAGCCGGGCGGTCGATGGCCTCATCCAGCTCGGGCTTGTGGCGCTCGAAGGCGGCCAGCTGGCTGGCGGTGGGTTGGCGCGGGGTGGCGTAGGTGTCGGCCAGCGCCTGCACGGCCTCGAGCTCGGGAGTGGAGCCCTGCATGAGCAGCCTCTCCAGGAGGGGGTAACCGTTCTGCTCGGGAGGGATGGCCTGGCGGGCCTGCAGCCGCTGCAGCACGCCGCTGTGGATGGAGGCCATCTGCGGCGGCACGGTGGGTTGGGCGAGATAGATCCCCACCGCCAGGGCCATCGACAGTACCACAACCAGCACCAGGAGGAGGATCTTCACACGCGCTTCTTGAGGTGGCCCCCCGGGAAAAAGAGCATTCCCCCCTCTTCATGCAGCTCGCCCCGGCCCGGATTGAGCAGGGAGAAGGCCATCTGCCGGTTGGAGCGCTCTTGCTCCTGCTCGTGCTCGACGGCGGCCTGGATAGCTTGCTCCCATCCGTGGCGCTGGCCGTCCACGGTGAACGTCTCCCGGTCCTCAATCGTGAAGTGGGCGCTCTCCTCGACCTGGCGAAACTGACCGGTCTGGGGGTCGAGCTGCCCTTTCAGCTCGTGGTTGTAGACCGGCCCGTCGTAGAGGTTGGTCACCACGGTCACCATGGGCGGCTCCTGACGATGGTTGACCTGAACCGTCTGCAGGGCCGCCGCGTAAGGATTGACGTCCTTGTCCTGCTGCTCGGGGTCGGGCAGGTAGCACAGGCCGCCAAACCCCTCTCTCCAGCCCTGGCCCAGATCGGATACCAGGCCAGTCTCGACGAATCGCCTGAGCCGCTCGTCTTCCAGGTCGGTCACCATGGCATCGGTCTTGCGAAATCCGTCCAGCAGGTGAGGATCGATCTTCCCGTCGGCGTGCAGAGTCAGCTCGCGTGCCTTCGGGAGGCAGATGTGCAGAGTCTGTCCGGGTTTGGCCACCACCGTGTGGGCGTACATCTTCCGGGGATTTCTTCTCTGCAGGCGGCAGCGCCTTCCCGGCGTGTTGACGGTGGGGGTAGATTTTTCTATCATGTCTACCATGGCTCTGAACATCAAGAATCCCACGACGCATCGCCTCGCGATCGAGGTCGCCGAACTGACTGGAGAGACAATGACCCAGGCGATCACGGTCGCCCTGACGGAGCGTCTCGAGCGGCTGCGCCGGAGCCGGGACGTCCCGGCCGTTCTGAGTCGAGTCCGCTCGATACTCCAGGATCTGGAGCCTGAGGTGCCTCCAGATCACGGTGCCCTTTTGTACGACCAGGACGGCCTGCCGTGATCGTTGACAGCTCGGCTCTCGTCGCGATTCTGTATGAGGAGCCTGAAGGGCCTGAGTTCCAGGCCAGAATCGCCGAGTCGGCCCGGCCGATGATGTCCGCGGCCAACTACCTGGAGGCATCGATTGTCGCGGACCGGAGCAATGACCCCAGGCGGGGCGCCGCCCTCGACTCCCTGATCGAAGTGCTGGGAATCGAGCTGGTCCCGGTGACCGTCGAGCAGGCTCGCATCGCCCGCGAGGCGTTTCGAAACTACGGCAGGGGAGCGCATCCGGCCGGACTGAATTTCGGTGACTGCTTTGCCTATGCCCTGGCTCGGGCCACCGGGGACCGACTGCTGTTCAAAGGTCAGGATTTCTCTCAGACCGATATCACTCCCGCGTCAGTCTGAGCTCGAAGACGGCGCCTGAGACCGAGTTATGGTCCGAAAGGGTACCAGGCATGGGTCCCGAAGTTACCACGCTGTGTCGGGGGCTCGATATCTTCTATCTCTCCTTCTGCTCTTGTGCCTGGTTGCCTGTGGAAGCGACGGCAACTTGCAGGGGGGGCCTCCAGTTTCGCCGGTCCAGGACGGTGTGGTGGCCGATGCTGCCCCCTTCACCGCCGCCCCGAAGGCCCAGGTCGTTTCGGCCCTCATCGGGCCCCAGGGCGGCACCCTGGAGGTCGCGAGCGAGACGGGAAATCGCTTCATCCTGACTTTGCCGCCGGGCGCGCTCGAGGAAGAAACGAACCTGACGATGGTTCCCGTGGCCCTGACCGGCCTGGGCGTGGAGGTTCTCGGGGCGGTTCAGTGTGGACCCGCGGGCACGCGCTTCACCGTCCCGGGCGAGCTGGTGATCGAGCTCGTCGACGGGGCCGATCCGGCCAACCTGGTGGCCTTTACCGTGGATGACACCGGTGGCCAGCGAAGCCTGATGCTCAGTCGGGTGGAAGGCAATCGCCTCATCCTCCCGGTGCAGCACTTCTCGATCTTTGGCTATTTCGAGCAGGCAGCCCTGGAAGCGTTCGCCGACTCCATCATCAACGACCCGAACCTCCCCCCCCCGGAGCCCGAGGAGACGCTGGCCAACATTCTGGCCACAATCATCGAGCAGGGGCTGGATCTCCCGGGCGGGCCGAGGATTCTCCAGACGCTCAGTGACCATTTCAACACCTCGCTGCTCCCTGATCTGCAGGCTGGGGTGACCGCGGAAGATCGCATTGTCGTGTTTTTTGCTCTGCGCCGCTACCTTTACTTCGTGCAGTGTGTCGAGGTCGCGGGGGGACAGATCAGCCAGTTCGAGCCGGTCGCAAATCCCCTGGTCGTCGCCCTGCTCAAGCGGATGATGGTGCTCGAAGGTCTGCGGATGGTCCAGCTCAACAACATCGACTACGTGGACAAGATTCTGCGCTGGTACACTGCTGCGCTCCATTTAGACCTGGCTACGGAGCAGAACGGGCTCGACCTCGAGTCGATCCGCACGGGCCTGCCGGTCAAACTTGTCACCAGGCCCGACGATGCTCACGGACAGGGCCCGCACCCAGATGATGGGGAGCACTTCAACACCGAGGACGCTCAGGGGAACCGGATCCCGTTTCCCAAGATCCTCGACCAGGGCGAGCAGAAGGAACTTGATATCACCTGTGGATACCAGCTGGGCGGCAATCTGGCGATGAGCGACAAGCCGGTCCGGATGACCGTAACGCTCGAGGGCGGCGATCCCCAGCTGGTCCAGGGGCTGGACACCATCCCCGGCCAGCGGACCACCTCCGAAAGCGTCGACCAGGTGACCGGGGAGAGAGTGGTCCAGGTGGTCACGGCACCCCAGTTCGACGGCCATTCGGGAACCCTGGCGACCCCCCTCACGGTCAAGCTTGCCGACAACTCCGACGGCATCAACATCATCGTGGATGCCAGTCTCAGCGCGGGGAGCCTCCTCTTCGTGAAGAAGCGCTTCACCTTGCGCGTGGAGGGTAAGTTGTTCATGGCGCCGCTAGCCGGGCCGACCACGATGTCCCGGGGCACGACCGCGGGCATCCAGGTGCCGCTGCTGCGCAAAGGGACCAGGGTTTTGCAGGACAAGGAAGTCACCTTCCGGGTGACCGGGGGAGGGAGCTTCAATCCCGCCCGGGTCGTGACCGACGCGAACGGGACCGCGACGGTCCAGTACACCGCTCCGCCGGATGCGGGCCAGGTGACCATCGAGGCCAGCTACGTGGATGGCGAGCAGACGGTAACCGAATCGTTGACCATCACCATCACCCCGCCCCAACTGGCCCCCGTCTGGATCGGAACGCACACCGGGGTGACGACCCAGTTCAACAACAACCCTCCCACGCCACCGGGTCCCACAGGCTCGGCCAATCTGACCCTGCAACTCGGCAACGAGTTCACGAACTTCGAGGGGGTCGCGGTGGGGAAGCAGGTCACGGGCGGCACACTGACCTTCTCCAACGGAAACGACCCGCCTTACTGGAGGGTCCAGATTACGGGCGGAACATTCCTCTACACGGGGGCAGTCTCCCTCTACTGCAGGCAGGAAGGCTCTTTCTCTTCCCAGGGGACCATCACCGCGATCCTGTCCCCCGACGAGACAGCCCTGACCCGGGGCACCTACGAGGAGGTCGTCCAGACCATCCTCAATCGCATCGTCCACCGGAATACCTTCGAGCTAACGCGTCAATGAGGTTCTTCCTTTTGGAGCTGCCAACCGCAGGTTCTCTCGACCAGCCCTGAGACCGGAGACCGCCACGAGGAAGCATCGCCCCACTCGAGGCGGCTCTCGGTGCAGGGGTCGCTACGACCAACGCTGCCACCACGACGCTCTCTGCAAGCATCGCCCCACTCGAGGCGGCTCTCGGTGCAGGGAATCTTCCCCCCCCGCCTAATCTCCGGGCCGTGCGACGCCTGGCTTTGCTCCTTTTGTTGGCGGCCTTCCTGGCGCAGGCTTTCGAGCTCTGCTGTCTGAACGAGCCCTGTTGCTGCTGCAGCGAGTCGACCCCCTGCGAGCACAGCCTGACCCTCGTCTCGGTCGAGCTGGCGGCCTTGCCCCCGAGCCTGGTCCGGTTGGAAGGCCCGGGCGAGTCCTTTCCACCCTCGCAAACGGGCCGGTCTTCGGACCCGCTGCCGAGCGCTCGACCCGCCGCCAGACTCTTGCTGCGGGGGCCTCCCGCACCTCTTGCCTTGAACTAAATTCAAAGCAAGGGAGACATTCATCATGCATGACAAAATGCTGGCCCTGGCCTTCTTGTTGGCCTTGAGCCTGCCCGTCAGGGCCCAGAGCACCGTCCCTTCCTGACCCGGCTGACCCGGTGAGGGCGCCCCGGTCCGGGGCGATGAAAGCATAGCGCCCGCGCGCTGGACTTACTCGGTGCGCGTGATTCCCGGCGAGATCGAGCGTGCCGCCTGGCGCAACACGCTGATGTACCGCGTCGGCGAAGATTTCCAACTGGGAGTGGAGTACAACCCGCTGGTGGGGCAGGTGGGGCCGCTGGTCAACTGGCGCGTGATGCGCGAGTCCGACAGCCAGCCGGCCATCATCCTCGGCACCAGCTCGGATCGCATCGGGACGCCCTATGGGCAGGCCTACTACGTGACCGTCAGCAAGGAGGTGACCGAAGGGCTGAGCCTCTACGTGGGAGCCTCCTACAGCGAGTTCGAGGACACCATCCTCTACCCGGCCGGGGCCACCTTCTCGTTCGATGAGCGCTGGGGAGGGATGGTGCTCTACGATGGGCGCAACTTCCACCCCATCCTCAGCTACAGCTGGGACACCTGCAGCCTGTCGGTCCTGGTGGCGCGCATGCGCCATCCGGGGGTGAGCTTCTCGGTAGGGTTCTGATGTGCTGAACGTTTAGCCTGTGCTTTGGGGCGCCTTCACCGTCTCGATGCACAGGAGCTCCTCGCTCCGGGCCGAGAGCAAACAGTAGCGCTCTCGGCCCGGGCGGTGGGTGTGGGAGAAATAGCCGACCTTCGTCGGGCCCGGAGCACGCCGATCGGTCACCGAGACCACCGGACCCAGTCGGACCTGGTGGGCGGCCCGCCCCGGGAAGCGGAGGGCCAGCTCGGCCTGGCCCTCGTGCACCCGGCAGGAATCGAGCCAGGCTTGAACGGGGCGCAGCTCCAGCCCCTCGAGGGCCTGCTCCAGACGGGCCGGCACGAACAGGAAGCGGCCGCCGGCGGCATAGCCCTGCTCCAGCGGTCGGGACCAGAGGATGCGCAGGCGGCAGTGGACGAGCAGGACGGAGTCGGGAAGGTCCAGGCTGAGGGGCAGCTCCTCGCCCGGATCGAGCGGCAGGCGGGTGTGCAGGCTCAGACCTCCGGGCCCGATGTCCAGGGTGGTGGCCTGGTAGTTGGGCAGATCGCGCGACAGGACGCGCAGGGTCCAGGGAACGCGCGGGTGTCGACGGGCCTCGGGGCCGGGCTGGGCGGTGCCCACCACCAGGTAGTCCCCTTCTTCGGTGGGCTGGCTCTGCTCGGCCCGGAATCGCACCCGGGCCTGCTCGTCTTCGAAGGCCAGCCAGTAGCACTCTCCGGGCGTGGCCGGAGTTTGCGAGCGAACAGCGATCAGGGTATTCACAGCGGTGCAAACCTCCACTTCGGTAGGTCTCAAGCCCCGCTCACGTTCTCAGTGTAACAGATCGAGTCCCCAACGGGAACCGTACGCCGATCCCGAGAAGCGCCCCGGGTGAGTGACCAGGTCGAGATCACCAGTCCCGAGCGGGTCGTCTACCCCGAGGCGGGCTTCACCAAGCTGCAGGTGGCCGAGTACTATCGGGCGGTGGCCGAGCGCATCCTCCCCCACGTGGCCGGGCGGCCCCTCTCGCTGGTGCGCTGCCCTCAGGGGCTGGCGCGCCCCTGCTTCTACCACCGCCACCGCACTCGCGGATTCCCCTCCTCGGTGCGCGGGGTCACGGTCCAGCAGTTGGAGGGTCCCGAAGAGCACCTGGTCATCGACGATCAGGACGGCCTGCTCGCGCTGGTGCAGTTCGGGGGGCTGGAGATCCACCCCTGGGGCTGCCGGGCCGAGCGGCTCGAGCAGCCCGACCGGCTGGTGCTGGATCTTGACCCCGACTCCGAGCTCCCCTGGCCGGCGGTCATCGAGGCCACCCTGGAGGTGCGCGAGCGGCTGCTGGGCCTGGGTCTGGAGAGCTTCGCCAAGACCACCGGAGGCAAGGGGATGCACGTGCTGGCACCCTTCGAGCCGGGGCCGGGCTGGGACGAGCTGGGCGACCTGGCCCGCGCCCTGGCCGGCGCCATGGTGGCCCACTCGCCCGGGCGCTATCTGGACGTGATGACCAAGCGCAAGCGGCGGGGCAAGATCTACCTGGATTTTCAGCGCAACAAGCCGGGTGCCACCTCCGTGGCGCCCTACTCGACCCGGGCTCGAGCCGGAGGACTGGTGTCCACCCCGGTGGCCTGGAGCGAGGTCACGCCCGCCCTCGACCCGCGAGCCTTCACGCTGGCCACCGTGCCCGAACGATCCGACCCCTGGCCGGAGTTCTTCCAGCTGCGCCAGAGGCTTCCCAGGGCGACCTCCCCGTGAGCTGACCACCCCGGTTCAAAGAACGTAGGCGACCGCCTGCAGTGTCTCGTACTTCTCCCCCTTGCCGACCGCTTTCAGGAGCACCCGGACGCTCTCGAGGTCGAAGTCGCGGGGAAGACAGCGCAAGAGGTCAGCGACCTGGGTGACGATGAGCGGGTCGGGATCGACCAGGAGTTGAGCCAGCACGAAGGCCGGCTCTGGCAACGCGACCGGGTGCACGAAGAGGCTCGACTCGACCATGAGCTTTGAACGCAGCATGGCCGGCGCGAACTCTCGGGCTACGAGGTCTGAAGAAACGCGAATCAGGCCAGGCGGAGCTCCCTCGAGCAGCACTTCGATGGATTCCGGCCAGGGGTGGCACAGTCGCTTCCACTGGTCCACGGGCATGGCCCTGAGCATGTGCAGACAGCGCGCCGTGTCGCCCGAGAAAACATAACTCAGGGGGAGCAGCATTTGCTGCGCCTGCTCCACCTGCCTCAAGAACGCGTCAGCCGGCCTCAACAGAGCACCCCGGGAAATCGCGATCGATAGGAGTTGAGCAGGGAATCATCCTGGCCAAGGAATTCTTGCACGATGGCCAGGCTCACCTTCTGTCCCGAATCGAGCAGACAGGCACCCAGTCGGTCCAGGTCGAGCAGGTCCTTGGCCTGGTTGGACTTCCTCGTCAGCTTGGTCCCAAACAGGTCATCCAGGCTCTCGACCCTGAGATGGAGGACCTGGTTCTGCCGCCGAAGCCGAACCTCGACTGCACGCTCCAAGATCTTGTCATACTTGTCCTGGAAGCCGGAGACATCACCTGGCTCCAGGGTCAAGTTCACGAACACGCCCCGCAAGCGTAAGGCTCGAACGGAAAGCACGTCGACGGGGGGCCGAGAGGTTGCCGCCACTTGATTCAAGACGGCCAGTAGGTCTCCGGCGGGAGCTCTCGTGGAGAGGTCGATGTCACGGGTCTCGCGCAGCAAGAACTGCAGGTCGGGTGCATCTGTGACAGAGTCCACTCCCTGCCGGGTCTGCAGAGCGGCGATCCAGATCTGAGCCGCTGCCCCGCCAACGACCGCGTAGTCGATTCCTTGCGTGCGCAATCCTTCGGACACATCGGCGAGAGCGTCCCAGTAAGGCTGGTCGAGAAGATTGAATTTCCCTCCCGGCATGCAAGAATCATAGCACAGTCGCTCAAGCGATCCGCGCAGAGCGGCGGAGGCAGGCGCCATCCAGGGGAGCGGGCAGCTCGAATGAACTGAACATCGTACCCCTGAGCAGCCCACACGACCTGAGGGACGCTGCCAGAGGCGATGCGACGAAACTCAACCGCGGAACTGTAATGCTGAAGGTTCTACCTACCGAGAACTACGAGACCAACATCTCTCCCTCGTTGGTGGCCTCGAACTGGAAGGCGACCAGCGACTCAGAGCAGCATCTCCACCTGCACCTGGTTGATCACATACTCCAGGGCCGACTCCACCACCGCCGTCTCGGGGTGGCGCAAGACCACGTAGCCCTGCCCCTCGTAGAGGTGGCTGGCCCAGTCGCCCGGCTGGGGGCGCTTGAGATCGGTCACCATGGGCCCGAGCTCGGCCAGCACCTGGTCTAGCCCGTGGACACACTTGACCCGGTTGCCCCCCAGCCCGCGCAGGAAGGCGACTCCGGCCGAGTACTTGCGCTCGGTGGGAGGGGTGAACTCATGGAAGATCATCAAGCGCGCCCACATCCGGTAGACGTCGATGTCGTGGGCCCGGTTCATCAATGTCAACAGCTGGGCCCCGGGGGGTCGGGCGGCCACTTCGCCCACCGCGATGCTTCCGTTGGGGCGCCGGAACCACTCCAGGTGGGTCAGGCAGGTGCGCGCTCCCAGCGCGTCCAGCGCCTGCTTGCCCACTTTGCGGATGTCGTCGTACTCCGGGCTGTCCACTTCCCGAGGCAGCACGATGCGCCACTGGATCCAGGGATTGCGCACCACGTCCAGCGGATTGGGTAGATAGCGCGTGAGCGAGTGCCACATATGCTTGCCGTTCAGGCTGAAGGTCTCAAACGAATGCTCGGCCCCCACCACGAACTCCTCGATCTGCAGCGGGCGGTCCGGACGGGGGGTGGAGGCGCGCAGCAGCTCGCGCAGAGCCTGGGAGCTCTCCACCCGGTAGGTGGCCTGGGTGGCGGCGCTGTCCACCGGCTTGATGCAGAGCGGAAAGCCCACTTCCTGGACGAAAGCCCAGGCGTCGTCCTCGCTGACGGCCTTGCAGTGGCGGGCGCAGGGCACCCCGGCCTCGCGGAAGCGCTCCTTCATCTGGGCTTTGTCGCGGAAGTTGCGGGTGACCTCCACCCCCATGCCCGCGATCCCCAGCCGCTCCCGGACGGTGGCGACCGGAATCTGGATCTGCTCGTTGGCCGACATCAGCACGTCCACCCGGCCCAGCTGCGACTGCAGGCCGGAGGCCGCGTGGGTCAGCTCGTCGGGGTCCAGGATGTCGGCCACCTGCCAGTGGCCCACCAGGTGGCGTTGCAGCCCCAGGGGCAGGTTGTCCAGCGCGTCCTGGCTCACCAGGGCGGTGCGCGCCCCCTCCATGGTGCTGACCGAGGCCAGCAGGTGCAGCGCATTGTCGGTAAAGAGAGGGGCGAAGAACAGAACGAGTTTGCTCATGGCGCCGGCCCGATTCCGCGAAGGGCCCGCCAGGACCTGCGAGCGAAAGGTGGAGTTCTCGGAAGATGCCGCCCAAAACGTTTTGACCTGGCGCCCGGAACCCGCCTGCTGGTTTTTCTGGCCGTGGTGACGCTGGTGCGGGCGGTAGTCGGAGTGGCCTGCCTGCCGAGCCTGTCGGCGCCTCGGGGTTCGCTACCGTGTCTTCTCCGACCACAACGGTCCACCCGAGCGCCCAGACCCGGCAGCACGCCCCTTTCCGCAGGTGCCTCGAACAAAGAGTCGATACCGCCGGTATAAAAAACGAGCACCAGTTCGC
>CAZWUN010000022.1:0-9519 GCA_964637145.1 uncultured Burkholderiales bacterium | reverse complement strand
AGCGCCCAGACCCGGCAGCACGCCCCTTTCCGCAGGTGCCTCGAACAAAGAGTCGGTACCGCCGGTATAAAAACCGAGCACCAGTTCGCTACCGGCTCTTCTCCGATCCACCACCAAGACCAGGCAGCGCGCCCCCTCGGTTGCGGTGCCTCGAACAAAGAGTCGATACCGCCGGTATAAAAAACGAGCACCAGTTCGCTGCTGGTCTTTCTCCGACCACAACGGTCCACCCGAGCGCCCAGACCCGGCAGCACGCCCCTTTCCGCAGGTGCCTCGAACAGAGAGTCGATACCGCCGGTATAAAAACCGAGCACCAGTTCTCTACTGCGCTGCCAACCAGGCAACCCTGCCCCCCCTCCGGCAAAACCCCGAGCGTGGGTCCCAACGAGCAGCTCGATCCGGATCGCGGTCACCCCCGACCAGCTGACCCGGCCCGCCAGGACCTGCGAAGGAAAGGTGGAAATCTCCCAAGATGCAGCCGAAGACCTTCGACTTCGCGCCCGGAACCCGCCTGCTCTACTTTCTGGCTGTGGTGGCGCTGGTGCTCATGGGGGGCTTTATCACCCTGGTCGGAGTGGCCACCATGATGGACCGTCCCGAGAGCCGCGGCTACCGCGCTCGACAGCAGACCCAGGCCGGGGCGATCTGGGCCGTGCTGGGGATCGTCATGATCGGGGGGGCCGCCGCACCCTTTCGCGGTTGGCGCCGTAGCGGTCGCTCCCGGGTGCTCCTGACCGAGGAGGAGCTGATCTTCGAGGAGGCGGGCAGCGAGCGCCGGGTTTCCTGGCGCGACATTGCCGAGCTGAGCGAGGTGGGCACCAGCCTGGAGCTGGTCTTGCGCGACCGGCAGGGGAGCCTGTTCATCCCGCGTTCTTACGAGAACTTCGATGAGCTGATCGAGGAGATCCGCACCCGGGCTCGAGTGCGTTCCAGTTGGTGAGGAGGCCTCCAGCTGTCCTTTGACGCCCGACCAGGGGTCCGTTCGACCCTGGCCCTGCTCGCCTTGCTCCTCAGCGCCTCTCTGGCCCAGGGAGCCGTCCAGCTTCCCCCCGGCTTTCGCCTCGAGCTCTACGCCGAGGTCCCCGGAGCGCGCCACATGACCCTGGATGAGCGAGGCACCGTCTGGGTTGGCACCATGGGCAAGGCCGTCTACGCCATTCCCGACGCCAACCGCGACTTCAAGTCCGACCGCGTGGTCAAGGTGCTCGATGGCCTCAACGGCCCCAACGGCGTGGCCGTGCGGGGCGATGACGTCTACGTGGCCGAGGTGGATCGCATCCGGCGCTACCCGGCCCTGGCCCGCAAGCTCGCCGCCCCGCCCGCACCGGTGCTGGTGCGCAACCTGACGCCCGAACGCCACCACGGCTACAGGGTGCTCCGCTTCGGCCCCGACGGCCTGCTCTACCTGGGAATGGGCGCCCCCACCAACGTGGGCGAGGTGGAGGACCCTTACGGCACCCTGGCCCGCCTCAAGACGGACGGCCAGGGCTTCGAGATCCTGGCTCGCGGGATTCGCAACAGCATGGGCTTCGACTGGCACCCCGTCAGCGGCGAGCTCCACTTCACCGAGAATGGGCGCGACTTTCTGGGCGACGAGCTGCCCCCCGAGGAGCTCAACCGGTTGACCCGCGTGGGCCAGCACTTCGGCTTTCCCTATCGCTTCGGCAACAACCAGAAAGACCCCGAATGGGGCGATCGGGCCCCCTCCGGTCTGGTTTTTACTCCGCCCGTCGCTCTGATGGAGGCCCACGTGGCCCCGCTGGGCATGCGCTTCTACCGCGGCTCCATGTTCCCGGCCGCTTACAAGAACCAGGCCTTCATCGCCCAGCACGGCTCCTGGAACCGCTCCACGCCCCTGGGCTACCGGGTGGTCACCGTGCAGGGCTCGCGCGCCACCGTCTTCGCCCACGGCTGGCTGCAGGGCCGCAGCGTCTCTGGCCGTCCGGTCGACCTGCAAGAGCTGAGCGACGGCTCGATGCTCGTCTCCGACGACCACGCCGGCAAGGTGTATCGCATCACCTATCGCCGCTGAACTTGCATCACCTGTAAGAAGCCACCATTCACGCGCTGAAGTTATTTGACCAGATGCCAGTCCTCCATGACTGCTTCGGTATAGCCGCTCACTTTGTCGGCACCGATCTGGAACACGGTTCCCTGAATGACTCCCTTGCCCTTGGGACTGACGACGGCATCCAGGATTGTGATCCTTCCGCCGCCACTTCCATCGGGACCGGCCTCCATGAAGTAGTAGCGTTCCTGAGAGCCTGCCTCGCCGCGGATGTGCATCAGAGCGGCGTCCGGGTCCGCCTGCGAGCCCTCGTAGGCCCCCATCAAGCTTCGCGTGGGACCAAACCCGACCTTTGAGGCGACCTCGGGAGTGAGGTCCAGGGCCCCGGCCTCGGGGTTGCGATCGCCCGGCTGCTGGTCTGTGGCAATCACGTCGGTGAAATCCCTCAATTTGACAGGCAGGCTGAGCTGGAAGTCCATTTCGGTCAGCTCGACCCGCTCGGCCTCGGAGCCGAGCGAGCCCTGGCTCTGAAAGCGAGTGAAGCGCTCTTTGACCGAGTCGGGGACCGTCACCTTGGAGCTGAGGTTCTGGAAGTGGGATGACTGTATCATTTGGATCCTCCATCTGCTTTTTTTCGGTAACTCTAGCTCACCATGCTTGAATCGAGCGCAGAGAATCCTTGGGCATTCCTTGAGGTGGCCGCGAAGAAGCAGGGCGCGCCAATCTCTTGCGATTTTGCGCCCTGCTGGTTTGTGCTGCCTGGGCGGTTGCATTGGCGTGGGGACAGCCTTCCAACACCGAGCCCACCTCGCCGGCCGCTCAGGCAGACGCCCTGGTGCACTGGTGCCAGGCAAGAGCTCGTGGACCAGGCCACGCTGGATGCCTTGATCCGCAAATCCCCGAAGCAACCTGACCGGTAAGCATTGCTAGAGGAAGAAACTGGTGCAGCGTCCGTGAAGTCCCTGGTCGGATTCAGGGGCGGTGGTGAAACAGATGCCGGGGTATCATGAGTTCTCCCGAATCTCTTGCCGGATGAAGCACTACTCCTGGCGGTCGCGCTCGGCTCTTTGAACGAGGCGGAGCTTTCGCCCAAATACTATCGCGGCTCATCCCATCCGGAGAGGCGGTCCTCGCTGAAGGTGACCTCCCCCGCGCCGGGATACTTCCAGAACTGCATCAGGCTCATCACCTGCACGTGCTCGGGCGATCCGAGCAACCGCTCCACCTCGGCCGGGGTCATCCCCCGACGCAGCGCTCTCCAGGGCGCCCGGTCAGTCGGGCTCGGCTGGGGCACGATCAGATCCACCTGCAGGTGCCCATCCGGTTCTTCGCCCAGGGCCAGGTTGCCCCGGGCTCGCACGACCGGGCTGCCGTTGACGGTCACGGTGGCGTCCGCGCTGGCTCTGGAACCAGGCTCCGGGGCGGACTGACAACCGGTGCAGAGAACACTCCAGACCAGAAGGCTCAAGATTGTCCTCATTCTGAGCACATGGTAGAGGGTTCAGGCGGGAGCGTCAAGGCCGACCAGACCGCCCAGCCTGGACCAGCGCTTAGGGCCCACCGCCGAGGTGCTGCAAGCTTTGGCAAGCCCTCTCGGCGTCCCGAGCTCGGCTCGGAGTTATCAACTTTCGAGCTTCCCTCAGGGCAGCTCGACGAACTGCAGGAAGTCCCCGTTGTAGAACGCCATGAAACGCCCGTTGGGCGAGACCCGGATGGCCCCCATCTTGACCTTCTGCAGGTTGGGCACCGGCTTGAGCTTCCAGCTGTCGTTCTCCTTGGCGCACAACACGTCCATCTTGGCCTGGGACAGATCCAGCTGGCACACCACCGCGGCGCGACCGTCGTCGGACAGGAACGGATAGGCGAAGTTGCCCCCCTTGCCCAGCTCCACCTGCTGGCCGCGAGCAGCGTCATAGAACATCGCGTGGCTGCCCGTAGTGCGGTGGATCGTATAGCAGACACGGTCCTGGGAGGCCCAGAAGGAGCTGAGCTTGTCTCCCTCGTCCACCACGCGGGGGGTCTGGCCGTCCCACCAGTAGAGCTGCGAGCGGGTGCCCTGGCGAGCGGCCAGGTAGCCGCTGCGCGGCCCGGTGTAGTTGGAGGCATAAAAGCCCGGCACGTCTTTCTCGACCTTCTGGATGTCCCCGCCGGGCGTGAAGGCGTCCTGGCCCGTGGCGCCTGCGTTCAGGGTGGCCAGCAGGTTGTCGCCCGAGAAATCGTCCTTGTCATAGAAGTAGCCCATCGTCAGGATGTCGCCGCTGATGGGGCGCAGGTAGCTCGGATTGCCGCGAAAGCCAGGCTGGCCGCGCTTGTGCTCCATGATGGGGGTGATGGGGCCGCCGTCGAGCGGCACCCGCATGAAGGTGGCCCCCGTCAGAGTGGCGATCACCGCCGTCTTGTCGTCCGGTGTCAGGGCCAGGGCTTCGATGGAAGGCACGTTCACTTCGATGCTCTCCATCGAGCGCAGTGCCCCTTCCACCCCAAAATTGAGCTTCCAGAGGCGGTTGAGCTTGCCCTTGATGCGCTCGCCCGGGGGAGTCTTCTCCTGAGCGATCAGGGTCAACCCGTCGGAGGTGAAGGCGACGGGGCGAAAGGTGTGCGTATTGATGCCTTTTTCGCGCAGCTGGGAGGCGGTCAGCCGCACCCCGATGGGTTGAGCCAGAACCGGGAGCATCAGGCCGGCGGCCAGTCCCAGCAAAAGGATCCGAAATCGGAGCAAGTTCGATCATCCTCCTGAGCCCGCCGCGCGTTGAACGCCAGGAGCACAGTCGGAAACCGGTTTTCCGGCCGGGCTCCCAGGCGGGGCAACTGTCCCCGGTTCCGCGGGGTCAAGGCGCGAAACTTCTGGGAGAAGCGACTTTGTCAGCGAGGGCCGGTTTCCTGGGGATCGATCGGCTGCCAGCCGAAGAACTTCTGCATCTCCTGGAAAACCTTGGGGTTCGAGTTGAGATAGCCGTGGTGGGTCAACCCGTCCACTACCACCGCCGTCTCCCCCGGGGGCGCCAGGTGGCCGACCGGCACCAGCCCGTCGCCCGCTCCCACGTTGATCAGGCCCGGCTTGGGGGTCACCACGCCCCCCCCGCCCACGGCCACGACCGCCTCCAGGTTGGCCTTCTGGCGCGACCAGTTGGCGTTCAGCTCGGTCAGGTGGGGATTGTTGATGCCCTTGCCATCATCCACCGAGAGCCAGGTCAGGGCCGGCAGGTCGGCCACCTTGAGCCCGCCCATGTCGATGGCCCACTTGATGTCGCGCTCGAGAATCTGGCGCGACAGGTCGGCAAAGCGCGAGCCTTTGGCGGGCGAGCCCAGCAGCATCAGCCGCCCCACCTTGTCGCCGCCCTCGTCAAGATACAACCGCGTGCCCAGCCCGCCCATGCTGTAGGCGTCCACGTCCAGCTTGCTCTCGCCGGTGATGGCCGCGATGGCCGCGAAGTTCCGGCTCAGCTGGGCCTTCATCTCGGGCGGGGGATCGTGGGGATCGTTGAAAAGCACCTCGAAGACCCGGGCCTCCTTGTTGATGCTGGAGGCGTCCCGCGGGCGCGTGCAGTTGCGGTCGAAGTAGAACTGACCGTCCTTGATGAAGTGGATGGTGCCGCCGTTCAGGCCGCCTTTGGTGAGGTGGCGGCCCAGCGCCTCGAAGCGCTCCAGGTTGGTGGTCCAGCCGGGCACCATCACGAAGGAGCGCTGCATCTTGACCCGAGGCATGTCTTTGAGGGGGTTCTCCTTCGCTTCGGCGGCCTCGACCCGGGCCCCGATCATCTTGTAGGCGGTGCCCACGCCGGCATACTCGCTGACCAGGAGCACGTCGTCGATGACCGGCCCGAGCAACTCGCGGCGCTTGAAGGATAAGACCGGGGGCAGAGCGGCGGCGGAGATCTTCATGCCCGGCAGGATACCGTGACGGCGGGTCGGGATGGTGACGAGCATGTTAAAATTCGTCGCCTTGACCGTGCCAGGTGCACAACAGTGCCCCAGGCTCCTTCGTTCGCGGGAGTTCGCCCCCGGGCGCCGAACGGCCGCCCGTGATTTCCTGGATGGATCAGGCCCGGCGACTGGCCGAGCAGGGCCGCGGCCGCACTCGACCCAACCCCATGGTGGGGGCGGTGCTGGTGCACGGCCGCGAGGTGGTGGGTCGGGGCTGGCACGAGCGGGCCGGCGGCCCGCACGCCGAGGTGGTGGCCCTGGGCGAGGCGGGCGAGGCAGCCCGGGGAGCCACTCTCTACGTGACCCTGGAGCCCTGCAGCCACTATGGGCGCACCCCGCCTTGCAGCCAGGCTCTCATCGCCGCCGGAGTGGGCCGGGTGGTGGTGGGAGCGCGCGATCCCAATCCTCGGGTGGACGGGCTGACCGAGCTGCGCCGGGCGGGCATCGAGGTGGAGGTGCTCGACTGCCCCGACTGCGCTCGCCAGAACGAGGAGTTCTTCACCTGGATGAAGGCCGGCCGCCCCCTGGTGGTCATGAAGTACGCCATGTCGCTGGATGGCAAGATCGCCACCAGGAGCGGCCACTCGCAGTGGATCTCCAGCTCCGAGTCACGCCAGTGGGTGCACCGCCAGCGCAGCCAGTTGGCGGCCGTGATGGTGGGGAGCGGCACCGTGCTGCAAGACGACCCGCGCCTTTCCGCCCGGCTGGAGGGGGCCAGCCAGCCGGCCCGGGTGGTGGTCGACCGCCGGGGGCGCTCTCCGCTGACCAGTCGGCTTTTCGAGCCGGGCGCCCGGCGCATCGTGGCCACCTCCAAGCGGAGCCCGGCCTCCTGGCGCGCCGGGCTCGAGGAACGGGGGGTGGAGGTCTGGCTGATTCCCGAGCTGGCTCAGCTCATGCAGCGTCTGGGCCAGGAGGGACTGACCGGCGTGCTGCTCGAAGGGGGCGGCACCCTCAACGCTTCGGCTGTTGCCGCCGGACTGGTGGACAAAGTGGCCTGCTTCATCGCTCCCCGCCTGCTGGGAGGCGAGCGCGCCCTCACCGGCTTGGAAGGCGAGGGGGTGGAGGAGGTCACCCGCGGTTGGGTGCTCGAGGACATGACCTGCCAGAGCCTGGGAGCCGATCTGCTGGTGCAGGGATCCCTTCAGCGCCACTGGATGGCGCCGTGATGCACCGCGAGCAGGCTCTGGCGTGGCTCGCAAAGCCCCTGGACGAGCTGCTCGAGGCCGCCGCCGCCCTGCGGCCCGGTCGCCGGCTCACCTACTCGCGCAAGGTCTTCCTGCCGGTCACCAACCTTTGCCGCGATCGCTGCTCCTACTGCACCTTCCGCAAGAGCTCGCGCGATCCGAGGGCTCACACCATGGCCCCCGAGGAGATCCGCTCTCAGAGCCGCCGGGCCCGCCAGGCGGGCTGTAAGGAAGCCTTGATGTGCCTGGGAGACCGGCCGGAGACCGCCTATCCCAGCTACGCCCGCCTGCTCGACAGCTACGGCGCGACCTCCACCGCGGCCTACGTCGAGCAGGCCTGCCGCCTGGCCCTGGAAGAAGGCCTGCTGCCCCATACCAATGCCGGAGTGCTGACCAGGGAAGAGATGCAGCTCCTTCAGCCTGTCAACGTCAGCCTCGGGCTCATGCTCGAGAACGTCTCCGACCGCCTCTGCCGCCCGGGTGGGCCGCACGCCTCGGCGAGCGACAAGCGTCCCGAGGTGCGCCTGCGGATGCTGCGCGAGGCAGGCGAGCTGGGCATCCCCTTCACCACCGGCCTTCTGATCGGCATCGGCGAGACGGCCGAGGAGCGGGTGGACACTTTGCTGGCCATCCGCGAGCTGAGCGAACAGTTCGGCCACATCCAGGAAACCATCGTGCAGCCTTTCCGGTCCAAGCCCGACACCCCCATGGCCGCCGCCGGCGAGCCCGACGACGAGGAGCTGGCCCGCACCGTGGCCGTGGCTCGACTCATCCTGGGCCCCGGGGCCAACCTGCAGGCCCCCCCCAACCTCAGCCCCTCGGGCCACCGCCTGCTGATCCGGGCAGGCCTGAACGACTGGGGCGGCATCTCCCCGGTCACCCGCGACTTCATCAATCCCGAGGCTCCCTGGCCTCACCTGGCCGAGCTGGCCCGCACCTGCGAGCAGGAGGGCTTCACCCTGGCCGAGCGCCTGGCCGTCTACCCCGAGCACTTCCAGCAGGTCCACCCGGACCTGCGCCAGCGCGTGCTCGAGGCCCAGCAGGCCCTGCCCGCCCGAGAGCCGGTGCTGGCGTGAACCCGGTTCTCGAGAAGGCTCTGAAGGGCCAGGAGCTCACCCCCGAGGAGGCCCTGCCGCTGGCCAGCGCCCGGGGCGCCGACCTGCACGACCTGGTGCGGGTGGCCGACGAGCTGCGCGAGCGCCACTGCGGCGAGGTGGTCACCTACGTCATCAATCGCAACATCAACTTCACCAACGTGTGCATCAAGAAGTGCGCCTTCTGCGCCTTCAGCCGCGACCATCGCACCGAGGAGGGCTATTTTCTACCCCCCGAGGAGATCATGCGACGGGTCGAGGAGGCTGTCTCGCTGGGGGCCACCGAGATCTGTCTGCAGGCGGGCCTGGCTCCCAAGCTGGAGGGCGACTTCTACATCCAGCTCACTCGAAGCGTCAAGGAGCGCTTTCCCAGACTCCACCTGCACGCCTTCTCCCCCGAGGAGGTGCTCTATGGAGCGGTGCGCTCGCGTTGCAGCCCGCGCGAGTATCTCTGCGAGCTCAAGGCCGCCGGGCTGGACACCCTGCCGGGCACCTCGGCCGAGATTCTCGACCAGCCGATGCGCGATCGCATCGCCCCGGGTCGGATCACGGTCGAGCAGTGGGTGGAGGTGATCAAGACCGCCCACGAGCTGGGCCTGCGCACCACCTCCACCATGATGTACGGCCACCTGGAGGAGCCTCGCCACTGGGTGGCCCACCTCGAGCTGCTGCGCTCGATCCAGCGCCAGACCGGGGGGTTCACCGAGTTCGTGCCCCTCAGCTTCGTGCACCAGGAGGCTCCCATGTACCGCCTGCTCGAGGGCGTGCGAGCCGGGGCCACCGGTGCCGAGGTGTTGCGCCTGCACGCCCTGGCCCGCCTCTACCTTGGCCCCACCTTCCGCAACATCCAGGCCTCCTGGGTCAAGGAAGGCCCGCGCCTGGCCCAGGTCTTACTGCAGGCCGGCTGCAACGACCTGGGCGGCACCCTCATCAACGAGAGCATCTCCACCTCGGCCGGAGCCTCCTTCGGCCAGCTCGTCCCCCCCCGCGAGCTGCGCCGCCTGATCGAGGACCTGGGCCGGATCCCCGCCCAGCGGACCACGACCTACTCGCTGCTGGAGGGGGGCGACACCCCGCTCGACCAGGTCGGCGACCCCGAACAGCGCTTCGGAAGCTATCGCCAATTGGTTTCCTCAGGTCAGCATCGCTTCGTGCATCCCTCTCGCCGAGCCTGACATGTGAGCCGGCATACAGCCAGCTTTCTCCGGCCGGGGTAGAATGGCGACGGGGTCAACCCAGACTCAAAGGAGAAAGCACCGATGCCGACGATGACGATGCCGCAGTCGCACACGTGGCGACACTCGATCCA
>CAZWUN010000021.1:0-28728 GCA_964637145.1 uncultured Burkholderiales bacterium | reverse complement strand
AAATGGTCGTACACCGCTGTCATGAACTGGTAATCTTGAGGGGTATCCAGGGTCCAACGAAGCCCGGACAGGTCGGTGGAGTGACTCACTCCGGCCACGCGAAACCGGTCCAGGTTGCGATACATGTAGGGCGTCACGTGCTCTCGCCAGCTGGGATTCTGGTCTTCTTTCCAGGTGCGCTCAAGAGCTTTGAAGGTGAAGACCTCGGCCACGAGTCCCACCGGGAAAGTGGTATTCGGAAACACATTGCTTGCATAATCGAGCTCAGGCTGCTCGAGCATCTGAGACACCACCAGGTCGACGATCTCGCCGTCGATCAGGGGGTTGTCGGCGGTGAGCCGAACGATCAGCTCGGCTCCCAGTGGCAGAGCAGCCTGATAATACCGGTCAACCAGGTCATTCTCGCTGCCTCGATAGACCGGCCAACCGTGCCGGGCACACAGGGCGGCGATGGCCTCATCTTCAGGCTTGTCGGTGGTGGCAACGAGCAGCTCGTCCAGCAGGCGGGCTCTCCGGGCTCGCTCCATCACCCTCTCCAGAACCGGCTTCCCGGCCAGATCCATCAGAACTTTGGAGGGAAGACGGGTGCTACCGGTGCGGGCCTGGACAATCGCCGCGCATCTGGGTCTTGACCTGAGCATTCGCGGCTGGTTCTGACTTCAAGCCCCGTCATCCTGCAGGGATCGCGTCGCGAGCGACAGAACCTGCGGGCCGCATGGTGGCTCCCTCACGGACCCTGACCTCGATGATCAGTCGGGCCCTGTTCTCGCTGGTGAATCCGCAGGTGCTCCTGTGGGGAGTCTGGTTGAGCTGCCTGGCTCTGTTCTATAGCCTGGCCCGGTATGAGGCCGACCCGGCCCGGACGGTGGTCATGCCTTACATTCTGGGCAGCCTGGCCCTGTTCTCCTGCGCCTACCTGCTGGGAGGGCTGGTGAGCAGGCTGATTCCGGTGCCCGAGGAGCCGGGTCCTGTCGAGGTCCACAACGGCTGGGTGACGCTTCTAGCAATCCTGGGCCTGGCGGGTGGCATCATGTTCATCCTGGACCTGGTGGTCTACCGGGGAGTGGACCTGAGCGAAGGCCTGGGGGCGGTACGCTACCTTCGGGCCGAAACGGTCAGCCGGGTCTCTCCTCTTTCCATTTTCGGCCGCATCTTTCTGGGCTTCGGGCCCATCGTCGGGATGATCTGGATTTTGCGCTACGAGGCCATCGCCGCCCCCTTACGCACCCTCTGCGCCCTGGTGGTTCTCCTGGCTATGCTGTGCGGGGTGCTGGAGGGAGGGCGCACCACCCCTGCTATCACTCTGGCCATGATTTTTGCAGCGACGCGGATTCGGCAGTTGGAAGGACTCGGACCCATGCCCGGCCGAGCCCTGGCCTTTCAGCTGCTCAAGTATGCCTCCATCCCCGCCGCGCTGATCGTCTTCTCCTACATCTTCGTCTCGCGCCGGGCCTTTCTCTACGAGACGCAAGAGTATGCTCTGGAATTGATCGAGCAGGTCTATCTGGTCACATTCTCTCAATCGTTTCGCCAGCTCTCTCCCGACCTGACCACGGTAGTTGCCGGCTTCTACGTCTACCTGACCCACTCGATCTCCGAGTTGACGATGCTGGTCACGATCGAAAAGTCTCCCTTCTGGTGGGGGCGAGAGAATTTCCATCTCTTCTTCTACTTTTTCGAGAAAATCGGGCTGCTCGACCCTACCGACGCGCCTGAGCCCTTACTGCGGGGAGGGGTCTATTATTCTGCTCTGGGCGACCTCTACATCGACTTCGGGATGCTGGGAACCCTGGCCATCGTGTCCTTGCTCGGCCTGTTGACGGGGTGGCTCTGGATCCAGGCCCAGCGCCGCCATGCTCTGGCCGTCGACCTGCCTCTCGCCTTCATGCTCGTGGCCATTCTGGCCTCTCCGCTGGCCTCGTTGACCGTTATCGGCAACGGTTTTTCGGTCATGCTGGCCATGCTGCTGAGCCCCCTGCTGTATGGGATGGTGAGGCTCATGCCGCAGGGAGTGGTGGACCAGGGCTCGAAAGCCAGCGCCCTCAAATCGTGACCGAAGGAACGCCACCCCGATGAATGGACCCCTGCTTGTGATCGCTGCCCACCCCGATGACGAGGTGCTCGGTTGTGGGGGGACCATGGCGCGGGCGTCCGCCCTGGGCACAGATGTCTACATCGCCATCCTCGGGGAGGGGATCACCTCGCGCTCCAGCTCTCCCGACCAGGCCGACAGGCAGATGGTCAGCCAATTGCACACCTGCAGCCATGAGGTGGCCCGCCTGGTGGGAGCTCGCGACCTGTTCATGTACAGCCTGCCGGACAATCGGTTCGATCGCGTGGATCTGCTCGACGTCATCAAGATCATCGAGGAGCTGATCACCAGGCTCAAGCCAGCCACGGTCCTCATGCAACACGGTGGGGACCTGAACATCGATCATGTCATCACCTACCGGGCCACCATGACGGCCACCAGGGCCCTCGAGGGCGGCACCGTCCGGCGCGTGGCCGCCTACCCGGTGGCCTCGTCAACCGAGTGGGCCTACCAGAAGTTCAGCCCCCCGTTCCGCCCCAACCTGTTCGTCGATATCTCCGAAACGCTGGAGACCAAGATTAAGGCCATGCAGAGCTATGAGAGCGAGGCTCGTCCCTTCCCCCATCCTCGTTCCCCCGAGGCGCTGCGAGCCAGCGCTCAGCATTGGGGCTGCGCCTGCGGGTTGCGAGCAGCTGAGCCGTTCGAGATCGTCCGCCAGATCGAATAAGCTGGACACCAGTCATCATCCCGATCTACCCGGCTCAGAATGCTCGGCAGGATATCCCATGGAGTTGTCATATAGACGGTCTTGATTCTGCGGTTTGTGCGCAACGATTTCGAAACTCGCAGCCGCAGAGACTGTTGAACGTTCAGTTCCTGATCGAACTGCACGCACTTCACTCTAAAGACGCCTGAGGACGAAACATAGCCATGAGCATCATTCTGGGCCTTAACGCCTATCACGCGGGCTCTTCCGCCTGCCTGGTCATCGATGGAGAGCCGATCGCGGCCATCGCTGAGGAGCGCCTGAACCGCGTCAAATATTTTGCCGGCTTTCCCACCATGGCTGTGAGCAAGTGCCTGGAGATGGGCGGTGTACAACTCCGGGACGTGGACCACGTCGCGGTGGGACGCGACTCCTCGGCCAACCTGGCCAAGAAGATCGAGTTCGCCCTGAAGAATCCCACCAAGCTGTTCAACCTGGTCAAGCGTCGGCGCACAAGCCAGAAACTCGATGACCTGAAAGCAATCATGGCGCGCGAGTGCGGGGTCTCGGCCGAGACCTTGAAGTTCCAGCCCCACTTCGTGGAGCATCACCTGGCCCACATCGCCAGCGCCTACTTTGCCTCTCCCTGGGATCGGGCGGCCGGCATCTCGATCGATGGGTCGGGCGACTTCGTGACCACCATGATGGCTGACTGCCAGGGCGACGAGATCAACGTCAAGCACCGCGTCTTCGTGCCCCACTCCATCGGCTGGCTCTACATCATGGTCTGTCAGTTCATCGGCTACGAGAAGTATGGGGACGAAGGCAAGGTGATGGGCCTGGCGCCCTTCGGCAAGCCCACCTATCTGGCCGAACTCGAGAAGGCGGTGATCCTCAAGCCCAAGGGATTCGAACTCAACCCCAAGTATTTCCGGCCCTTCGCCGACGACCAGGGGTTCGAGATCAACGAAAAAGGCGAGATGATTCAACCGCGCATTTACTCCGACGCCATGATCGAGCTGTTTGGCGAGCCGCGCAAGAGCGATGCCGAGATTTCCCAGCGCGACATGGACCTCGCTTACAGCCTGCAGCAGGTCTTCGAAAAGGTGTACATGCACCTGCTCAACGAGCTCTACAAGATGGTCCCGGTGGAGAAGCTGGTCATGGCAGGTGGCTGCGTGCTCAACAGCGTGGCCAACGGCAAGCTCTTCGACCAGACCCCCTTCCGCGAGACCTGCATCCAGCCGGCTGCCGGCGACGAAGGACTCTCGCTGGGAGCCGCCCTCTACGTGGCCCGCTCCGTGCTCAAGGAGAAGAAGCGCTACGTCATGAGTCACTCCTACCTTGGCCCGGAGTATCCCGAGAGCGAGATGAAAGCCGTGCTCGACCGGCTGGGCGTGGCCTATCAGCACTGCCAGCGCGACCAGCTGCTCGACGAAACCGCCGGGGATATCGAGCAAGGCCGGGTCGTGGGCTGGTTCCAGGGCGCCATGGAGTGGGGTCCCCGAGCGCTGGGGAACCGCTCCATCCTGACCCACCCGGGTCTGCCCAACATGAAGGACGTGCTCAACGCCCGCATCAAGCGCCGCGAATGGTATCGCCCCTTCGCTCCGGTGGTGTTGACCGAGCGACAGAACGAGATCTTCGAGCATGATCACCCCTCCCCGTTCATGCTCCATGTGTACAAGATTCGGCCGGAGTGGCGCGAAAAGCTGTGTGCGGTCAATCACGTGGACGACACCGGTCGGCTGCAGACCGTGGCCCGCCACGAGAACCCGCTTTACTACGACCTGGTTCAGGCCTTTGAGAAGCGGACCGGCATTCCCGTGCTCTTGAACACCAGCTTCAACGAGAACGAGCCCATCTGTTGCACGCCTGAGGAAGCCATCGAGTGTTTCCTGAGGACCAAGATGGACACTCTGGTGATCGGGCCGTTCGTTTGCCGCAAGGAGGCTCAGCTCACGCCGATGGTCGCGGAATCGGCCATGGCCGAAGGTTAAGTTTGCCGCGCCTGACCCTGGGGGCCATCGCACTGGCCCTGGCGGCCAGCCTGGTGGTCTGGCTGCCGGGCCCGGCCATGGCTCAACCGGCCGGACGGCCGCTTTATGCGTTCGTCAGCACGGCGGACCACCTCTGGCTTGGAGAGGCCTTTCCTCTGGACAGCCCCGCCACCATTGAGGCTTTCTTCGACTGGTTGCAAGGATACGGGGTCAAGCGCGTCTACTGGCGCGGAGGTCAGGATCAATTGTGGCTGAAGCACTATCACTTCCGCCCGGAGACGCCGCTCTTTTACTCCTTCTGGAAAAAGTGGCGCGCCAGCCTGATCGCGAGGGGAATCGACCGACTGGCGGTCGAGGCGGCCCACCGCCGAGGGATGGAGATCTACACGGTGGACGGCCTGTTCGACCACGGAGCCCAGGGCGACGCCGGCGGCGGAGGGCTTTTCCCGATGCCAGCCGAGGACCCGATGCGGCTCGAGCACCCCGAATGGGCGCCGATGGACCGCTGGGGTGAGCGCATCGCCCCGGGCCCGATCGAATTCTGCTATCCCCAGGCCCGTCAAGAGACTCTGGCGCGCTGGCTGAAGCTGATCGAGGAAACCGGCTATGACGGACTCTCCCTCTATACCTACCTCGAATATCAGAGCGTGGCGTTTCCCACCGAGTTCGGCCACAATCCACCCGTTCTGGCCGAGTTTCGCAAGCGTCACGCGGGCCCCCCTGAGTCCAATCCCGAGGTCTGGGCCCAGGTGCGGGGAGAGTTCGTCACCCTCCTGCTCGAGGAAACCCACCGTGAGTTCAAAGCCCGGGGCAAGAAGCTGGCGATTCAGCTTCGCCCTGACCAGCCCGATCAGCCGCAGCTGTTTCTGGGCGGCAAGTCCAAGGTGCCGGCCGCGGGCGCCCTGCGACTGGACTATCCGAACTGGGTCCGAAACGGAACCGTCGACGAACTGAGTGTCTGGTTCGGAGTGGAGCCGGCCGAGAAGCAGGCTCAGCTCCAGCGCCTGCACGCAAGTTGTGGCACAGGGCGGGTGGAATTGACCGTGGGCGACAGCCAGCCCCTGGACCCACGCTGGGACAAGATCCCGGGCACCGTCGTGGCCTCGACCTTGCCCGGCTCGGGCATGGACCGCTACACGCTGGCCTCCACCTCGGCCGATTCGCTCTCCTCCTCGGACTGGCGGCTGCGAGCTCAGTGTTTGCAGGACTCGGTGGCCGGATCGGTGACGCTGACTGCCCAGCAGGTGGCCGAATGTTTGAAGGACCCTCATGTGATGGTCCGACGCCAGGCCGTGCTCTGGTTGGGCGCCCGGGGCACGAGCGAGCAGGTCGGTTGCCTCGAACTCGCTTTGAAGGACCCGGAGGACTCGGTCCAGACGGCTGCGGCCTACAGCCTCCGAGCCCTGTACGGCTCGCAAAGCTCAGGGGCCATGCTCGAAGCCTGCGCGCGCAACCCGAACAACTTTCCGCTTCGGGAGACCGTCATCACGGTTCTGGGACAGAGACTCAAGCAGGAGGAAACCGTTCTCAAAGCGGGGCTGGGCCACCCCGCCCCGGTGGTGCGCGAGGTTTGCGCGCGCGTGCTGGCTCAGGACCAGGCCTCCTGGCCGGCCATGCGCCAGGCCCTGGCAAAGGAGTCTGACCCGGCCGTCAAGTTCTACGCTCTCTCGGGAGCCGATCAGCCCGAAGCCCTCGAGCACCTGCTGCAGGCTCTGAAGGATTCCTCACCCACGGTGCAGTTACGGGCCGCCAAGCTGATCGGGGACATGGCCCCTCGATTGGCGCCCAAGCAGTCGGGTCCGGCTCTGGCGGCCCTGGACGCGCTCTTCAAACAGTACGGGGCCTCCTCTCAGCGAACCGACCGTTCCTGGGGCTGGCGAGTGGTAGGCAACGCAATCCTCGGTTTCGGTCAACCCGGACTCCAGAAGCTGGAGGCCTGGCGCCTTCAAAAATCCGATCCCTGGCTGGCCTGGCACGCCTACCTGATACGCTTCATGCCGGCCGACCCCTACTCGGTTCCCACCTGGTCTGCCGAGGAGGAGAAGCAGCGCCACCAGAATCACGCACCCACGTTTCCGGGCTGGCGGCAATGAGGTTGTTGATCCGGGCCGACGCCGGTCCGGAAATAGGCAGCGGGCACCTGCTTCGCTGTCTGGCCATCTCCCAGGCCTGGCGGGAGATGGGTGGGGAGGCGGCCGTGACGGGCTTGCTCGACCCCCCTTCGCAGGCCCGGGTCCGGGATGAGGGCCTGAATCTCCAGGCCCTGGCAGGCTGCTCCCCCGGTTCGAGCCAGGATGCCGCCCAGACAGTGGCCAGCGCTCGGGCCTTTGGAGCCGAGCTGGTGGTGGTGGACGGCTACCCGCTGGGGACTTCCTACCAGAGGAGCCTCCAGGCGGCCGGCCTCAAGCTGCTGTGCGTCGACGACGATGGCCGGAGCAAGGAATACTGCTGCGATGCCATCCTCAATCAGAATTCCGAGCAAGCCCGGTCACTCTATGACCGGCGACCGCCCGGCTGCAAGCTGTTGCTGGGCCCTGGCTACGCCCTGCTGCGCAAGGAATTTCTGAGCTGGGCCGGATCCACGCGTCCCGTTCCGGAGCGAGCCACCCGATTGCTGGTCACCATGGGGGGGTCGGACCCGGGCCAGGTCACTGAGACGGTGCTCCCGGCGGCGCTCGAGTCAGGTCTGGAGGTGGTGGTGGTGACCGGAGCCAGCAATCCCCAGTCGGACCGCCTGGCGGAGGTGGTCGACGAGATCCCCAGAGTCATCGTGAAGCACGCCGTGCAGGACATGGCCAGCCTGATGGCCGAGTGCGATCTGGCTCTGACTGGAGCCGGAAGCACTTGCTGGGAACTTGCCTTCATGGGGGTGCCGGCTATCCTGGTCGTGCTGGCCAGCAACCAGGAGATGGTGGCCAGCACCATCGCTGGCTCGGGAGCAGGGCTGGTGGCCGGCCACGCCCCCCTGGCGGCCAGCTCGGGGCTGGGCGACTTGCTGGCCAGCCTGGTTCCAGCGCAGGCTCGAAGACAGGCCATGGCCGAGGCCGGCCGGAAGCTGGTGGATGGTGGCGGCCCGGCCCGCGTGGCCGACGCGCTCCGAGACCTGCTGCGTCCCGCAGCTTGACGGCACGTCCAAGGCGTGTATAAATGTGAGGCTCGGAATACCAGAACAAGTGACCAAGGTAGGCAAATGATGTTGAACTCTGACCGATTTCAGGACCAGTCCGTGTGCATTCTGGGGATGGGCTATGTCGGGCTGACGCTGGCCGTGGCCATGACCGAGGCCGGATTTCGAGTCCACGGCCTGGAGGTCCGCCAGGACATTCTGGAGTCGCTGGCTCAGGGCAAGCCCCACTTCTGGGAGCCTGGCCTGGAGGAGAAGCTGACCCGCGCCGTCCGCGGCGGACGCCTGACGGTCTCCAGGGAGCTGGACGCGAGCGTCGATGTGTCGGTCTACATCATCACCGTGGGGACCCCACTGGGACCAGACGGAGTGGCCCGCCTGGACATGGTCGAGAACGCCACCCGCCAGGTGTCCAACCATATGAAGGACGGAGTTCTGATCATCCTGCGCTCGACGGTCAAGATCGGAACCGCCCGCAAAGTGGTCCACCCCATCGCCCTGGCCTCAGGGAAGACGTTCCAGATCGCCGTTTGCCCGGAGCGCACGTTGGAAGGGAACGCCCTGAAGGAGCTGCGCGAGCTTCCTCAGATCGTGGGGGCGGATGACTCGGCCACCATGCTGCGCGCCACCCAGATCTTCACCCGCCTGACCCCCACGGTTGTCCGAGTGGACGGCCTGGAGACGGCCGAGGTCATCAAACTGGTGGACAATACCTATCGAGACGTCACCTTTGCCTTTGGCAACGAGGTCGCCCGACTTTGCGACGCGGTAGGAATCCGCGCCTCCGAGGTCATCAAGGCCGGGAAGTTCGGCTATCCACGCACCAGTGTTGCCCTGCCAGGCCCGGTGGGCGGGCCCTGCCTGGAAAAGGATCCCCACATCATGGCAGAGAGCGCTGAAGTCTATGGCGTGTCTCTGGACATCACTCGCGCCAGTCGCCTGGTCAACGAGCGCCAACCGGTCGAGGTGGCCGAGTTCCTGGGTCAGTTCACAGCCCGGTTGGCCGATTTCCCGAGTCAGCCAAAGATTGCCCTGCTCGGACTGGCCTTCAAGGGGAACCCGGCGACCAACGACCTGCGCGGCACGATGGCGGTGCCATTCCTCAAAGCGCTGCAGCAGAGGTATCCTTCCGGCTCCTTCCACGGCTGGGACGCTGTGGTGAACTCCCAGGAAACCCGCGAGCTTGGCCTGTGCCCGGCGGCCTCGCTGGAGGAGGCCTTTGAAGGTGCGAACCTGGTACTCATCTTGAACAACCACAACCAGCTGGCCCGCATGGACCTGACGGCACTGACCACTCGCATGGCGCGGCCCGGCGTTGTCTACGATTGCTGGAACCTGTTCAACGAGCCGGAGATGACGCTGGCTCCAGGAACGCTCTATGTGGCCCTTGGTAGCCATGCTCGGCCGATCGGGCTGGTCGACTCACGCGAGGGGGCTCTTGCGTGAAGGTCATCATCTTCTCGGAGCTCTTTCATCCCGAAGTCACCTCCACAGGCTGGTATCTGACGCGCATTGCCGAGGGCATGGCCGGCAAGCACACGACCGAAGCTGTTTGCGGTCTGCCCAACTATCACTACAAGCACGTCGCCGTCAGCCTGCGCGAAAGGTGGCGCGGCATCGACATCAAACGCTGTTGGGCCCCCCGCCCGAACAAGGACATCCTGCCTCTGCGATTCCTGGCCGCGGTCATGCTGTGCATCAGCATCTTTCTCCGCGGCCTGAGAACCTGCCGACCGGGGGACCTGATCATGGTCGTCAGCAATCCGCCATTCCTGCCCGTCTGCACCGCACTGATCGCCAGGCTGCGCAAGACACGGGTCATCGTGATGGTGCACGACGTCTATCCTGATGCGATCGTTGCCAGCGGCATCCTGAAACGCTCCCACTGGCTGACCCGACTGGTGGACCGGATCCTACTGATCCCGCTGCTGCAGGCCGAGGTGGTTGTCTCGGTGGGCCGAGACATGACCGAGCTGCTGGTGGGGAAGGGCGTTCCTCGAGACAAAATCGTAATGATCCGTCACTGGGCCGATCTCGAGGAGGTCTATCCCCTCTCCAGGTCGGAATGCCCGCTGATTCAAGAGCTCGGCCTGCAGGACCGATTCATCGTGCAGTGCTCCGGGAACATGGGACGCACCCACGACGCCCGCACGATTCTCGATGCTGCAGAGCACCTGAAAGCGCATCCCCGGATTCACTTCCTTGTTTCGGCTCACGGAGCCAGTTCTCGCTTCGTCAAGGAAGCTATCCGGGAACGCGGGCTCAACAACGTTACCCTGCTCCCCTTCGTCGCGCGCGAGCGCCTGCGTGAAACAGTGAACACCTCGGACGCTTTCGTCATCAGCCTCAATCAGGCGATGAAGGGCGTCTCGGTGCCCTGCCGGATCTACAACATGATGGGAGCGGGCCGACCGGTCATCGCCCTGTCCGAGCCGGGGTCGGAGGTCGCTTTGATGGTCACCGAGGGCGATGCGGGCACGGTGGTGCCACCGGGAGACAGCCGTGCCCTGGCCGATGCCATCGTGCAATTGGAGTCGAATCCAGCACTGCAGCAGCGTCAGGGTGAAAATGCGCGGCGGACCGTCGAGCAAGAGTATCGCTATGAAACCGTGATTGAGACGTATGAAGAGCTGATCGCGCGCCTCACCTCAAACCGGGCTCGTGGACAAGAAGGACTTCACTCCGTGGTCCTTAACTAAGGTGCGCTTCTTTGAAGGTGCCTGCTTGAGGTAACCCCAGAAGGACTGCGTCTGATGACTTGGAGGGTGACAACTTTATGAAGATCCTGGTGACCGGGGCGGGGGGATTTATCGCGGGGTATCTCATTCCCGAGTTGCTAGGCGCCGGCCACGAGGTGGTCGGCCTCGACAACTTCTGGAAATACGGTCCCGTCGAGCGCTCATTCGATCATCACCCGCGCTATCGGTTTGCTCAGGGAGACGCCAAGAACGTCGACCTGCTCAAAGAGCTCATCGCCGACTGCGATCAGGTGGTCGCGGGAGCAGCCATCATCGGGGGCATCTCCATGTTCCATGAGCTGGCCTACGACCTGCTGGCCGAGAATGAACGGCTGACCGCCGCCATCTTTGACGCTGCCATCTGGGCCCACCGCGAGCGCAAACTGCAGAAGATCAACGTGGTTTCCTCCTCGATGGTCTACGAATCGGCCAACGTTTTCCCGACCCCGGAAGGCGCCCAGCTCAGCTCTCCCCCACCCGTTTCAACCTACGGCTTTCAGAAGCTGGCGTGCGAGTACTTCGCCAAGGGTGCCTGGGAGCAGTTCAAGCTTCCCTATACGATCTTGCGACCTTTCAACTGCGTGGGCATCGGAGAGCGCCGAGCTCTGCTCGAGCACGAAGTCCTCTCGGGAAATATCAAGCTGGCCATGAGCCACGTGGTGCCCGACCTGATCCAGAAGATCGTCAAAGGCCAGGATCCCCTGCGCATCTTTGGAGATGGCAACCAGATCCGTCACTACACTTACGGAGGCGACCTGGCCCGCGGGATCCGAATGTGTGTCGAGTCACCGGCCGCCCTGAACAACGACTTCAATCTGTCCACGGCCCAATCCACCACGGTGCTGGAGCTGGCCGAGCTGATCTGGAAGAAGATCCGCGGCACACGACCCTTCCGCTACGAGTGCGATGAGCCGTTCCAGCACGACGTCCAGAAGCGAATTCCAGACGTGAGCAAGGCCAGGGAAGTTCTGGGATTCGTGGCCGAAACCTCGCTTTCGGAGATGCTCGACGAGGTGATCGGGTGGGTCGAGCAGGAGATCCTGGCGGGTCGGATCTGAAGTGGACAAGAACGGAGGACGCCACCGAGGCAGTGCCCGGTACGCTCTCTTGAAGCGCGGGCTGGATGTGCTGGTGGCCCTGGTAGCCCTGATCCTCCTCAGCCCATTGATGGCACTGGTCTGCGCGGCCATCATGCTCGATTCGCCAGGAAATCCCATCTACCCGAGCTCGCGCATCGGGCGTTACGGGCGCAGGTTCGGAATGCTCAAATTCCGCACGCTCCGAGATGATGCCGACAAGCTCACCCAGACTCTGGGCCTGGGGGTGCAGATTCCCGCAGGCGACCCGCGGCTGACCCGGCTGGGAAGCTTTTTGCGGCGGGTCAAGCTCAACGAGCTCCCTCAGCTGTGGAATGTGCTGGTGGGTGATATCAGCCTGGTGGGGCCCCGCCCGGACGTTCCAGACCACCTGGACTTACTCGAGCCCGAAGAACGGGCCGAGATCCTCAGCGTGCCGCAGGGTATCGTCGACCTGGCCACTTTGTTCTTCCACGATATGGATGAACTGGTCAGCCGGGGGGATGCCGAGGAGATCCACCGCACCTACGTCCGCCCCACCAAAACGCGGCTGCAACTCCTCTACGTCCGCAAGCGCTCTCTCCTGCTGGATCTGCAGATCCTCACCCAGCTGGCGCTGACTTTGTTGGGCAAGCTGACCGGTCTGGCCCGGAACGTCTCCGCGCTGCCCGCTGAGCTCGTGACCGAGTTGTCTCAACTGGTGGGCAGCGATCCGCACGAATTGCAGCGGGTCATCGCAGGCACCTCGCAGTTTGCCAACGGGAGCCGCCAGCCGTCGGTGGCTCTTCGCCGGGCCACGCCGGAGGATGCCAGGCTGCTGTTTGAATGGCGCAATGATCCTTTTATCGTGGCCCGCTCCTCCTCGCAACGCACGGTGACCTGGGAGGAGCACCAGGCCTGGCTGGAGCGGACCCTCAGTCGCAGCGACCGACTTGTTCTCGTGATCACCGAGGGACAACGCGAACTCGGCCAGGTTCGATTCGAACGCGAGGGAAATCAGGCCGTCATCTCCGTCTTTCTGCTCCAGGCGCACACCGGCGCCGGTCGCGGGGTGGAAGCGATTCGGCTGGGATGCCAGCAGGCACTGCATCTCTGGCCCGACGTCGAGACCTTGGTCGCTCACGTGCGCATGGACAATCTGCCCGGGCGCAAGGCCTTTCTCAGGGCCGGGTTCTCCGAGAGCACGCCCACCGAGGCCACTCCCCGGGAGCACTTCTGCCTGACCCTGACCCGGTCGCACGCCCAGGTCAATTCGTGAGCCGCCTGGACTGGAAGCAGGAGGACGAGCGCAACACCCTCCTCTACAGTGGACTGCTGGCCACTCACGGCCCCGGCGACGTGCGCTCGCTGGACTGGGGGAGTAAGGCCGGCCAGCAATTGAGGTTTCGCGTCCTGAGCGAGATCGGGGTGGCCGCCGCCGACAGCCTGTTGGATGTCGGATGTGGCACGGGTGACCTTCACGAATGGCTCGACGAGCACAGGCCGGGGGTTCGTTACACGGGCCTGGACATCACCCCGGAAATGCTCGAGGTGTGCCGGACCCGGTTTCCGTCGAGCCGCTTCGAACGGGCCAACCTGCTCGAACCGGAAACCATGGTCGGCGAGCAGTTCGACTGGGTCGTCGCCAGCGGCATCTTTGCCAAGCGGCCCGCCGCCGGACAGAGCTACCTGGAAGCCATGGTGGCAAGGATGTTCTCACTGGCCCGTACGGGGGTGGCCTTCAACTCCTTGAGCAGTTGGTGTGCCGATCAAGATCCGGGGGAATTCTACTCCGATCCTTTGCAGACCCTGACCTTCTGCCGGACCCTGACCCCCTGGGTGGCTCTGCGCCACGACTATCATGCGCGTGATTTCACGATCTACCTGACCAGAGACCGGCGGGCTTGACCCGTGCTCGTCTCCATCAACCAGCCAGCCTATCTACCCTGGCTGGGCTACTTCGAGCGCATCGAGCGCAGCGAGTTGCACATCGTGCTCGACCACGTGCAGTTCGAAAAGAACAGTTTCACCAATCGGAATCAGGTTCGGATGGGAGATAGCGCCTGCTGGCTCACGGTCCCGGTGCAGACGGCCGGAAAGTTCGGATCGTTGCCAATCTGCCAGCTGGCGATCAGCGGGGACTCGTGGCGGGAGAAACACTGGCGCACTCTGACCCAGGCCTATGCGCGGGCCCGGTTCGTAGACCTCTACCGGTCCCGCCTGGAGAGCTCCTATGCCCGCCCCTGGACCCATCTGGCGCCCTTGTTGCGGGAGATGACCGGCTTTTTTCTGGAAGCCCTGGGTATCACAACGCCGCTCCTCTATAGCAGCGAGCTGGGGGTCGAGGGTGTCAAGGACGAGCTGGTCTTACGCTTGTGCCAGAAAGTGGGGGCCACCACTTATCTGTCCGGTCCCCTCGGACGCAACTACCTCAGAGAAGAGCTCTTTCAGTCGGCTGGGATCGCGATTGAGTATCAGGATTACCGGCACCCCGCCTACCCTCAGCTTGGACGTGGCCCTTTCCTGCCCAGGATGGCCGTGGTGGACCTGTTGCTCAACCACGGGCCCGATAGCCTCGCGATCTTGACGAATCGGGTGCAATCGGCCTAAAGACGACTGTCCAGGTGAAGCTCGCTGCGCTGGTGACGGAACTCGGGCAAGCTGGACGACAAGAGTTCGAGCAGGTGCTCGAGGTCAGCTTCCGACTCAGCCTCCACGATTTTCTGCATGCGAGCCATGAGCTCGGGCAGATCGAGCGAGGGATTGACCAGGTAGGGAACTCCCAACAGTGACTCCAGGCCAATCTCGCGAACCTCCTCGCCCTCTCCGACGAACTCCTCGTAAGGTTTCTCGCCGGTGGTATCGCAAGGCGTAAGGAGCAGGGGCACGCGGCCCTGGGCATAGTCTTCGCGGGCTTTCGCGCGAGCCTCTTCCTCGGAGTCGTATTCTCGTGGAGTTCTGCCCAGGTGAGCCACCAGGTCCCGGCCCACGTCCTCCAGGAGCTTCAGGTCGCAGTCCGCGTCGAGACGAGGCACGACGACGTGACGAGCGGGACTGAGGAAGGCCGCCAGGGTGCAGAGCTGACCAGATTCTCGCAGGGTGACGAAGAAACGACGAGTATTGCGCGGAATGGGGAGCGGCTGTTGGCGCTCGAGCCTGCGCAAGAAGCCCTGTAGCAAGCTACCCTCGGAAAAGGCCACGTTGGCAAAGCGCGCAGTCGCGTGAGGACGGCCGTTGTGCTCGAACAAGACGTGCTCCATCAGCCGCTTGGAGGCCCCCATCACGTTGACCGGATTGGCAGCCTTGTCGGTGGAAACACAGAAAACGTGCTCTGGCTCCTTGAGCCAGCGGAGCAGGCGCCAGACCAGCAGCACGTTGACCCGGAGCATCTGCATGATGGAGTAGACATCCTTCTCGGAGCGCACGTGCTTGAGAGCGGCAAAGCACAAGACGGCCTGGTAGGGCGGCTGATCTTGCAGAAAGCGTCGCATGATGCTTGAGCCGAAGTCGATCGGCAGGGTGCGAAAATCGCTTACGGACAGGCCCTCGGGCCGCCCGCGCAGGTTGCGCACGAGTTCGGCCAGGTTGTTCTCGTTATGGTCGACAACGTGCAGACAGGCCGGCCGGAAGCCGGAGAGAACCTCGATGGTGGCCTGCCCGATACTTCCGGCCCCCCCGATGACCAGCACGCGCTTCCCCTCGATGGCAGCGACCAGACGGTCGTGGTGGCGGCGCAGGTCCCCAGAAAACAGGTCCACATCGCGCCGTGTGGCCAGCTGTCCTAACTCTCCCGCTCCTACCATGGCTTGCGTCGGATCCTCTTGGTCAAAGCTTTCCCTTGCATGTCGGAACCAGGGCGGGACTCGAGCCAGGTGGTGCTCCCCCTTGGGCCACCAGAACCAATCACAATCACAGGTTTTGCCCGATCAGGCTCTGCCCTGTTACGCAAAAGTCCCGCAATCTCCTCCCTGCCCACCGGCACCCGGACGCTCTGGCGGTGCAGACGGAAATTCGACCGAGTCTATGACATGAGCCTGCTTGTTCCCTGCCGAAGTTGGGGGATTTCTTGAATTTTTGTTAATTCCAGGACCTCCGCCAGCGGCTCGCCCTGAGGAGCTTGACAAAGCCCTGGCAACGTGCTGTAATGCCTGAATCCCGCTTCCGAGGTTACGGTGCTTGAAGAGGAGTCTAGGAAGTCGAGATGAATAGGTTGCCAACAATGAGCCGTCTAACAAGTGTGGACCATAAGGGGCTGAACGGGAGTGGGGAGCAGCAAGCAAGAGCTCCCATTCTCACTCACCCCGGGCCCATGGAGTCGGTACGGGCAGTGGTGCTGGCGGGCGGGCGCGGCGCGCGCCTGAGACCGTACACCTTCGTATTGCCCAAGCCGCTCATTCCTGTGGGACAAGAGCCGGTGCTCGGCCTTCTCCTCAAGCAACTTCGAAAATACGGCATCCGCGACGTGGTGCTCACGCTGGGCTACTCGGCCGGTGTCATCCGCGCCCTTCTCTCCAACGGGCTGGGTGCCGGCCTCAATATCGAGTGCGTGGAAGAGTCGGTGCCCCTGGGCACTATCGGCTCGCTTCGGCTGGTGGCCAATCAACTCGACAGCACCTTCCTGGTAGCGAACGGAGACATCCTGACCGACCTGAATCTGCGCGATATGGTTGCTTGCCACAATCGAAACCAGGCGGTGGCGACGATTGCCTGTCACCGGCGCACCTCCACCGTCCCCTACGGGGTCATCAAAGCCGGTCGCAAGGGCGAGATTCGTAGCTTCTGTGAAAAGCCGGTGCGTTACGACCTGGTGAGTATGGGCGTGTATGTCTTCAGTCCCACGATCCTCCCGTTGATCCCTGAGGATACGCCATTCGGAGCCGATGATCTGATCCACACGATCCTCGAGCGCAAGCTGCCAGCTTATACTTACGTCCACCGTGGCCTGTGGATGGACATCGGCCAGGTTCAGGACCTGCAGGAAGCTCAAGTCTACTACGAGGGGCACCGCGAACGACTGATCGGTGATTGACCGGCTCGGTTCTGCTCTCCACGAAAGGATGCGATGAATCAGCTCCGCGGCCTTGCCGCTCTCGCCCTTACCCTCGGTTGCCTCCTTCCGGCTCACGCGGGAGGCGAGGTTGGCGACTTCAACTTCAATGAGACGACCGGGCTGATCAATATCCCGGTGGCCCGGGTGGTCCCGGCCGGCAGCGTGCAACTTTCGCTGGGAGCCCACGACCTGGACAACGGGCAGGGCCCGACGGGAATCGATGCTGACGACGCGCTCCTGGGGAACGACGGAAACGCTCGCCTGATCGCGGGACTTCCTGGCCGAGTCGAGATCTCGGTCATGGCTCTCCACGGCGGTTTCTTCAAGAACAACCACTACGTATTCGGCGCCAAGTGGCTGGCCATCCCCGATGGACCAGATCATCCGGGCTTTGCCATCGGGGTGCAGTCTCTCAACAACACCCCCCAGGTGAACAACCCCCACCCGGCTCACTTCGATACCCCGTCAGCTTTCGGAGTCGTGAGTCACAGCTTTCCCCTGAACGACTCTGGGATGGCCCTGGACCTGCACGCCGGGATCGGAACGGGTCGTTTACGCGATGGCTTTGCGGGTGGAGAGTTCCACCTGATTCCTGAGCTCAGCCTGGTGGGCGAAACGGACGGGACGATCGAATCGGTTGGCTTCCGGGTGACCCCGGGAAAGAGATTCCAGCTCCTGGCCAGCGCGCAGTTGCAGGATCCAATTCGATACGGGGTCATGATCAGCTATCTTTTTGGTCCCACCGAGGATGAAGACGAGGTGGCCGAGACCTACGAGAATCCTCCGCCCGCTGACCCCAAGGCCGGCACGACCCGAGTGGTCCCCCCGCAAGAGCTCGAGCCGAACCCTGAGCCCGCACCCGAGCCCGGGTCGGGCAGTCCGCAAAAGGGGGAGCCGAGCCCGGAGCCCGAGGCAACGGCCCCACTTCCTGCGAACGAGGTGAGGGCGGTGGTTGCGGTGGCTCCCGCCGTGGTCGCCCCGCCAGAGCCCTCGCCGGTTGCACGGACCCCCGAGAAAGTCGCCACGGTGCAGCCCATGCGCCTGCTCAAGCGCGATCGCATGCTGAGGATGCCTCTTCAACGCCGTTAGGTTTCGTTGCGATGCCACGAAGGTCACCCTGTCTTGACGAGTCGCGCGGCCAACGACTATACTTACTCGCTACCAGACGACTTGAGACTCGAAGCAGTAATGAAACCTTTTGTTCATGCCGAATTGTTGGGTGTCGAGCCCGCGGCTCGTTCGCAGGGACGGGGTACCGAGCTGAGGAGCGCCTCGTGAAGGTCTCCAAATTTCGCCACCGTCTCCTTATGCTGTATTCAGGCGCCGTGCGCCTGCTCACAGCCCTGGCTCTGGACGAGGTTCCTGGCTTTCGCAGGCTGCGAGGTTTCCTCTATGGACGCGCCATGCGCTCTTGTGGCGCAAACTTTCAGGTCTGCTCGAGCTGCACACTCTGGGGCCTGGAGCATATGGAAGTAGGGAAGAACGTCTATCTTGGCCCGGGCGTCACGATCATCGCTCTGGATACAGTCAAGATCGGCGATGGAGTCTTGTTCGGACCGTACGCGGTGGTTTCCAACGCAGATCATGTTTTCCGCGATGGCGCTTACCAGCACGCGGAAAACCTGGCCCACCCGGTTTCCATCGGCCGGGGCTCGTGGATCGGCGCCAATTCGACGGTAGTGGGGAGCTCGGAATCGATCGGACAGGGAGTACTGGTGGCCGCCAACGCCGTGGTCACCCGGCCAGTCGAGGACTATTGCATTGTGGGCGGCGTACCCGCTCGACCCATTGGAGAGAAGCAACGTTGTCAACCAACACAGTAAATAACAAAGTGATTCTGGTCACCGGTGGCACCGGATCTTTTGGCCACAAGCTCGTGGAGGTGCTGCTCACCAGGCACTCAGTGGGCAAGCTGATCGTCTACAGCCGCGACGAGCTCAAGCAATTCGAAATGGGCCAGCTGTTCCCGTCCTCGCGCTACTCGAATATTCGCTATTTCATCGGGGATGTCCGCGACCGCGAGCGACTGTACCGGGCCCTGGATGGGGTAGACGTGGTCATCCACGCGGCTGCTTTGAAGCAGGTTCCAGCCTGTGAGTACAACCCGTTCGAGGCCATCAAAACGAACATCATCGGAGCAGCAAACCTGGTGGACGCTGCTATCGATCGGGGCGTGAAGAAGGTGGTCGCCCTGAGCACCGACAAGGCGGCCAACCCGATCAATCTCTACGGGGCGACCAAGCTCTGCGCGGACAAGCTTTTCTCGGCAGCAAACAGCTACTCGGGCGAGCACGAGACCCGGTTCAGCGTGGTGCGCTACGGCAATGTGGTGGGAAGTCGGGGCAGCGTCATCCCGTTCTTCAACAAGATGAAGGAAACAGGGGTGCTGCCGATCACCGATCCCCGCATGACCCGCTTCTGGATCACCCTCGACCAGGGAGTGGCCTTTGTTCTCAACAGCCTGGAACGGATGACGGGCGGCGAGATCTTCGTCCCCAAGATTCCGAGCATGAACATCCTGGAACTGGCCCGCTGCATCGCCCCGGAGTGTCGTCTGGAGACGGTGGGGATCCGGGCGGGCGAGAAGCTGCACGAAGTGATGATTCCCGAGGACGACGCTCGCAATACTCTGGAGTTTGAAGACTACTACGCCATCACTCCAGACATCAACCAGCCACACTTCCAACGCTTCATCAAGGAGGGCCGCGCCAAACAGTGTCCGGATGATTTCCGCTACTCCAGCGATCGCAACACGCTCTGGCTGAGCGACAAGGAGCTGAGCCAGATGCTGAGCTCTTACGAGCTCAAGGAGCCGGTGGCACCCTCGGCTCGTTGAAGCTGCTGATTCTGGGGGCCACAGGATTCGTCGGACGCAATCTGGCTGCCTGCGCTCGCGAGCACGGCCACGAAGTCTGGTGCGCGGGGCGGGAGCCCACACGTCTCGAGGCACTGGCCGGGGACAGCTTTCCGGTCGGTCGCTACACGGCAGAAGAGGGGCCGGACGAGAAAGTGACGGGCTGGTTGGACCGAGCCGATGCGATCGCCTACCTGTGCGGCCTGGCTCACCAGTCCCGGGCTTTGAGCCGGTCGAACTCGGCCCTGGACGAGCAGCGCAGAATCAGCGTGGATGGCTCGCGGGCCGCTCTCCAGAACAGCCGGGGCAAGTTCATCTACCTGAGTTCGGCCGGCGTCCTTGGATGCTCTTCGCTGCCGGAGATCGTAACCGAGTCAACTCCCTGCCATCCTGTGAGCGCCTACGCTGTGGCCAAGCTGGAAGCTGAACAGGAGTTGCTTGATGCGGGCCGAGAGCGTCTGGTCATCCTGCGCCCCCCCCTGGTCTATGGGCCGGGCAACCCGGGAAACCTGGCTCGACTGATGGGCCTGATCCGTCGGAAGCTGCCACTTCCCTTCGGGGGGCTCGCCAATCGACGCAGCCTGATCTATGTCAGAAACCTGGCTGAGGCCATCTTGCGCGTCAGCCAGACCGGGGACGGAGTGTTCTACGTCGCGGACCAGGAAGCGCTCTCAACGCCGGATCTGATCACCCAACTTGCCCGCGCGATGGGCCTCAAAGCTCGTCTGGTCGCCGTTCCCCCGACGCTTCTCAAGGGAGGGCTGCGACTGATAGGGCGCCAGGCGGAGTATGCCAAACTGTGCGAAAGCCTGCTCCTCTCGACCACCCGCATCCGCGAACGAACCGGATGGCTGGCTCGCATCTCCGCTCACGAAGGCCTCGCGGCCACGGGCCGATCCGTCAAACAGAACCCTGGTGAGTCAACACCTTCGTCAACGCCTCGGTGACATCGTCCACATCCTGGTCGCTCATGCCCGGGAAGATTGGCAGGGATAGGAGTTCCTCATAGGCCGCCTCGGCTCGCGGCCACCCACCGGGCCTGGTCTGGAACGTCTCGCGATAGTAAGGATGAAGCGGCACGGGCAGGTAGTGCACGTTGACTCCTATGCCCTCGGCACGCATCTGAGAAAAAATGGTGCGACGATCCGCCTTGAGACGCCCCAGGTCGAGACGAATGACATAGAGGTGGTAGGCGTGCTCGACGTCGGGGCTGGTGACCAGGGGTCGAGCCAGGGGGAAGTTCTGAAAGAAAGCATCGTAACGACGGGCGATCTGGCGTCGCCGGTGCACCCACTGCGGTAGTTTCTGCAGTTGTGACTCGCCAAGGGCACACTGGAAGTCCGTGATGCGATAATTGTAACCCAGACTCTGCATCTCATAGTGAAAGGTGCCCCGTTCTTGCCTCAGACGATGGTCGGTATCAATCCCGTGATTGCGGAAGATGCGCATGCGCGCAGCCATTTCCGTATCGTTGGTTGTGATCAGGCCGCCTTCTCCAGTTGTAAAGTGCTTGACCGGATGGGCGCTAAAGGTATTTAAATCGGCCAGCGTGCCGACTTTGCGGCCTTTGTAGAGGGCCCCGGGAGCATGACAGGCGTCCGCGATCAGGATCAGCCGGTGCTTGCGGACCAGTTCGAGCAGCGGGTCATAGTCACACGGATGACCGGCGTAGTCAACGCAAACCACAGCCCTGGTCCTCTCGGTGAGCTTCCGCTCCACTTCGGCCACGTCAATCAACAAGTTGTCGTCACAAACATCCACAAAGACAGGCTTGCCACCCTGATAGACAGCCGCATTCGCTGTGGCAACAAAGGTCAGGGCTGGCACGATGACTTCGTCACCGGGTCCAACACCGGCGGCAAACATTGCCGCATGGAGAGCGGCTGTGCCATTGCTGACGGCCACCGCTTCGGAGGCCCCCACGAACTCGGCAAAAGCCCGTTCGAATCGCTCCACCAGAGGCCCCGTGGTCAACCAGTCCGATCTCAAGGCAGCGACCACCGCCTGGATATCGCTCTCGTCCAGGGTCTGACGTCCGTAAGGTAAGTGATGCGCTCGCACGGGTTGTTGGTTCACGGTTCTAGCCTCTCTCGCTTCATTCAGGGACGACTTCCAGGATGGGCCTGGCAAATGCGACCAGCACGAAGAACAGACCCAGAAGCCCTCCCAGGACCAGACCTCCAAGAGTCCATAGACGCTTTGACGGAGAATAGGGCCGCGCGGGCACATTGGGCGGGTCGAGGATCTCAAGCTCGATCGAATCTCGCTCCTCGGCCAGACAGGCAGCCTGGTATTCAAGCTTCAGCTGGCCGAAGAGCCGTCTCTGCAACAAGAGCTCGGCCGCGAGGCTTTCATGAGTGATGGCGACCCCCGGCGTGTCGAGCAGGTCCTCGGTGCGCCTGGAGATCATGGCCTGGGCGCTCTCCAACCGCTTGCGGGCGGACTCCAGGGCCGCCTCCGCCTCGATCATGGCGCTGCTGGACAGGCCTTCCTGGGATGCGCGGCGCAAGCTGCTGAGCTTGCTTCCAAGCCTTTGCTCGGCGGCCAGGACCCGATCCCGAGTGGCCTGAACCTCAGGATGCTTCTCGGTTCTCGACAGAAGCTGCGTCTCAAGATCGAGCTTGGCGGTCGACAACTCGGCCTGCAGGGTGAGCGCCACGGGATCGCTGACCGAGCTGAAGTCAGTATCCGCCTCAACCTTGGCGAGCAAGCTTGATTCCAAGCGTCGGAACTCGTCGACCAGGCCCTGGGCAGCCTCGAACTGGCTCATGGCCTGGATCTCCTCGCCGAGCAAGCCGCCTAGAAGCTGGGACTGCACTTCGGGCTGGTTGACGGCGATCTCCAACCCGTGCTCGCGCTGGTAGAGAGCGACTTTGTCCTCCAGCGCCTTCAAACGCTCGTGGCCAAGCTCAATCTGCTTCTCGAGGAAGATGCGTTGCCTCTTGGCTGAGGTCAGAACGGCCCTTTCGGTGTAAATGTCATACTGCTTGATCAGCTCATCGAGGATTTTCCGGGCCAATTCTGGATCGTGGTCGAGAGCTGTCAGGTAAAGCACGCTGTCTTTGCTGGAGGGGATGAACTCAAGCCGCTTGCGCAGACGCAGGAGCGTCTCGGGGAAGGTTTCCAATCCCCAGGCCTCTTGAAGCTTGAGATTCTTTGCTACCGCCTCAAGGGTCGTACGACTGCGCAGGATGCTTCCGGCATACTCCAGGCTGGGAAGTCGGCCCGGTGGCACACCGAGCACCGGACGCGCCTCGATGCTGTCGCCTCCGCCAGCGCCCCCGGCGGCGCTTTTGAGCGAGTTGAGAATGGAGAGGCCACCACCCTGGCTGGTTGGGAAGATGACTGTAGCTTCGGAGCGATACTGCTTGGGCAGAATCAGAGCCAGGAGGAGCCCGACGAGGGCCCCCGCTACGGCCGCTCCAAGAATGTGATGCCAGCGGGACAGGATGTATCGGGCCAGCTGGACTTCAGGAGTGTTGGCGATCTGCAATCGAAAGTGGCTTTGTTCGTCCATCAGGGCTTACCGGAAGAGTGTGAAGATGTAGAGCGAATTCAGAATTGGTAGAGCCTCGCTCAGAAGTGACTTGTAAAGCGGAACGTAGATGATGTCGCCAGCCTGGATGCTGAATGCGGGCTCGGCACCATCTTCTACGACCGCCAGCAGGTCGAACTCGTAAACCAGGGGCGGGCCTCCCGGCACCGGGCGAACCAGCCTGGCGTGCTTGGTGTGGGCTTGATCGGTGGTCCCCCCGGCCATGGCCAGGTACTCTCGTAGCGTCAGGCCGGGAGTGTAGGCGAAAACGGACGGCTTCATGACAAACCCGGTGACGAAGACGTTCTCTGGAATGCTCGGAACCATCAGGAAGTCACCGTCGAGCAGGGCGACATCCTGGGAGCTGTCCTGATGAACCAGGACCCTCCTCAAATTGACGGGGACGACCAGCCGCTCCCCCTCGGGGCCCACCCGCTCGATGAAAGCATGGTCAAGGTCGGCCTTGGCCGTCGGTCCGCCTAACCGGGCGACCAGATCGGAGACGCGCTCACCACGGCCAATCTTGAGGGCGGTTCGGCGCACATGAACCCCGATCTGGGAGGGAATCTTTTCCGGCAGGAGCTCGATTCCATTCAGCTCGCCCACCACCACAACGCGGCCCTGGGCCAGAGTGGCATCAAAGTATTCAACCTCGTCCCCAGGACTGAGGGCGTAGCCCTGGCCCTGCTCGGTCAAACTCACATAGGTGTTGATCCGGTTCCCTTCGGGCGTCAAACGCGCCACCTGGACGTGGTCAAGACGCGCGGTCGAGCTTGGCCCACCGGCAAGTTGGGTCAGTTGGGCCAGGGTCTCTCCGGGCAGAATCTCGTAGCGGCCGGGCTTGTTGACCATGCCACGCAGGTCGATTTCATCCTGGACGGCAGGTACGACGATGACCTGGCCGGGCCCGGGAGTCGGATTGTGCCTGGGCTCGCCCGACTCCATCCAGACCAGCAGGTCAACGGTGCGAATGGTGCTGCCGGTCGTCTTGTCGACCAGTTGGACTCGACGAAGGGAACCCACTTCAGTCAACCCACCGGCTTTGATGATCAGTTCGGCAATGCCGGCGACTCCATTGGCTTCGTAGGCTCCTGGATTGACGACCTCACCGATCACGTTGACGGGATAACGCCGCACCCGGACCAGGTTCAGCTCCATCGAAAAACCCTTCAGATACTGAGCCATGCTCCGGCGTAGAGCCTTCTCTGCCTCGGCCAGCTTCATGCCGTCGAGCTTCAATTCGCCAGCCGGCTCGACGAAAATCGTTCCTTTGGGGGTGACAAGGTGCCGCGTGTAAATGGCCGGACCCCGGTGAATGAGGGACACCTCCAGCACGTCGCCTGGCCCAAGTCGATAGGAATTCCGGTTGACCGCAGCCAGGATGGGGTCGAGTTGATCGGCGGGAATCTCAGACGGCAGTGGAGACTGGGGCCGATCGGTGGGCCGAATCTGGAGCGAGCGCGGGCTCAGGCCCGGCGTGCTCGGCTTACGAATGAGATTCCCAGGCCTGGGACGCGTAACCTCCTGACGCTGCGCCAGAGCGGGGGCGACAAGCGACGAGAAGATGGCCAACAGCAGGAAAAATCTCAGTCTGAGCGTGATGAATTGCCGCATTGGGTCCCTCAGCTTCGCTACCCACCTTTGGGGACCTGCCCCGCTCCGGACTGAGGTCAAGCCGAGGCACGTCGCCACGCCGTGAAGGCCCCTCCCGCGCAGGCCGCCAGGGCCAATGGACCCAGGAGCAGGCCCGGCCAGCTGCTCGGGCCGACCCAGGCAACAATGGCAAGCACGAGCAGCCAGGCCAGACTCCAAGTCACGGTTCCCATGAACGGGCGCATATCGGATGCCTTCACCCCGATGAGCTGATTGCTGACGACGAGATGGGCCATGTAGTCAACCAGGGCTCGAAGGCTCCAGGCCAGGCCTGCCCCGGCCAGCCCGAAATAGTAGGCCAGCACCCACATCAGGAGAAAGTAAAGTGGCAACTGCAGCAACAGAATCTTGGTGGATACATCGGGACGCTCGATTCCGTAAAGCAGCTGATAGGGAATAAAAGCCAGGGAATTGGCCAGAGTGCCCAGGGCGAGCAGTTGCATGACCACAGTGCCTTGCTGGGCAAAGTCTGAGCCCAACCACAGGGTCAGGAGGGGCTCTGCATAACCGATGCAGACCCCGGAGATGAGGACCAGGAGCAACAAGAGAATCTGGGACCATCGCAGGTAGATCTCTCGACAGTCGGCTTGCCGGCCAGCGGAGTGCAGGGAAGCAAAAGCGGGAAACAGGGCCTGGCTCACCGCCGACGGAACGATCCACATCTTGGTGACGATCTCGTAGGGGGCAGAAAAGTACGCGACCGCCGCCAGAGAAATCAGTGAGCCGACAAACAATCGATCGGAAGCCAGCATGGCGGAAGCGAGGAGAGTGCCCAGAGCGACCCACCCCCCGTAGGTGAGCAAAGGGCGCAACAAAGCCGACTGGAAGGTGCCACGATGAGCCCTCAAAGCAGCGACGCCAGCCATACAGCAAAGGAATAGGGTCAAGCCATTGAGCACACGGACCAGGACGAGCAGCGGAATCGCCGTGTCCAGGCCGCGATGGAAGAAGACCGCCAGGGCAGGAACGGAGATGTTCAGAGCATTGATTGGAATCAGCACGAGATTGACCAGGTCGAAGCGCTGAACTCCCACCAGGACGGCGTTGAGGGAGGAGCTGATGACCAGGGCAGGAACCGCGGCAGCCAGCCAGTAGAACGCGGCAGTTGCCTCGGAAAGCAAGGCCGGAGGGATCTTGAGCGCCTTGACCAGCAACGGAACCAGGCCGGCCAAAAGCAAGCCACCTACAAGGCCCATGACCGCATGGGCCACCAGGGAGGTCCAGAAGAGGTTCGGGACGGCCCGCTCCTCGTCTCGCTGGAGGGCCTGGGCGATGAAGGTCGTGGTGGCCTGACTCATACCCAGATTGGCGACACTGGAGTAGATCAGGATGGCCCAGGCTAGCGAGAGAATCCCGAATCGCTCTGTGCCCATTCCGTGTAGGATGTAAGGGACGAGGAGCAGGGCCAGTATCAGAGGAACGGCCTTACCGGTCAGATTCAACAGGCTGTTTCGCAGAAGCGAGGCTGGCTTCACGACAGATATACGCGACTTCCGGTCCGGGCAGACTGCTTGGCACCGAGCGCGATCTGGACGACCTTGATGGCCTCGGGGACACTGAGGGTGGTGGGCGACCCCAGCCGAACGCAGTCGAGGAAGTGGGCCATCTCGTCGAGGTACATCTGGTTTACCTCCCAGTCGGCTGGCTGAGTGAACTGGTGCCATTCGCCGAGCTCCCGGGCATCGAACCATCGCACGGTGCCGGCGGTGTAGTCCCAGAAGATGCTGCCGAACTCGCCGACGACCTGGCAGGTTCGCTGATAGCTGCGCTGGACGTAATCGAGGTGGATCTCGGAGATAGCTCCCTGGGAGTGACGGCAGATCAGTGCAGCCACGTCCTCCACGTCGATCGAGAGGGAACTCAGGTGTCCGGCCATGCACTGAACCTCGACCACGTCGCCCAGATACCAGCGCGTCAGGTCAATCTCGTGGATGCAGTCCAGGATGCAACCACCTCCCATATCGGCTCGAGCACTGTACTGCTCTCGATAGTCGGACTGCGGGCGCCAGCCTGGCAGATAGGAGCCGCACTGGACCCTGGCAGTCAGGAGTGGCCCAAGCAACCCCTGAGCGAGCAACTCTTGGACCCGAGCCGGACCGGGGTGAAAACGCATGTTACAGCCAACCAGGGTGACCAGCCCCCGACTCAGAACCTCGCGCTCCAACTCCTCGAGGCCGTCCAGAACGTGGGCCAGAGGCTTCTCCACGAAAAGATGCTTGCCGGCTCGAACGACCTGCAGGGCCTGATGAATATGGAGATGAGTTGGGCTGGCCAGAACCACCAGATCGGGATTCCATTCCAGCCCTTCGGGGAGGGTCGCCAGGGCGACCAGGCGGAGTTCATCCGCCAGTTGGTCCGCTCGCTGTCGGTTGGGCTCACAGACGGCAAGGTTCTCCACACCCAGGCGAACCAGATTCTTGAGGTGGCGGGTGCCGATCGAGCCGCCTCCGACGACCAGTGCTTTCATTTGCGATCAAACGGTTCTCAGGTAGTCGATCAAGCTCTGGCTTGCGGTCTCGTAGTTCGCCTCACTGTCGAGCCGGGAATCGGCAATAAAGTGTCCCTGGAGGGTGCACTGCAAGACCCTCTCAACGAGTAGCCTCCGGTTCGCGTGGGTGGGCGGAGGCGGCTCGAACGACTCAAGGATCTGAGGTAGGGATGCGACCTGGTCGGCCGAGCCAAGATTGGCGAAGAAACCATCGACATAGTAATAGGGTTTGTCCAGCGTCGCGACCTTCTTTCCGCGCAGAGCTGCCTCCAGGGGGGTCATCCCTGCCCCCGTCAGGACACGCTCAACCTGGGCCATCACCAGTCGACTGGGGACTCCCGCTGGCACCAGAATGATGCCCGGGATGGATTTAAGCTTCTCGTAAAAAGGCCAGCGGCGGGCTCCCTGGCACGACCAATGCTCCTTGACCACGAGCTGGTAGTGCTCGCACAGAGAACGGCAAGCTTGCAGAACGAAGTGCTCATAGTCGATGTAGCGTAAATCCCGCAGCCAGTAACTCGTGCTGGCTTCAGGAGTGTAACTCAAAGGGAAGAAGAGGGCTGGTTTGCTTGCTCTTCCGAGCCGCTCCCGCCAATCCTGATCGACATAATGAATGCACCGGTAGCTCCACAGGGAACTGTTGCCATCCCGGGCAGGGAGAGAACCCATCAGGTAGCGGAAATTGAGAGGATCATTCCGCAGCCAGCCTGCCAGACGAAAGTAAGCGCACTTGGCCCACCAGGTCAACCAGATCTTCAGGTGGCGACGGAATGAATAACGCGTCTCGTAACCATACGTGATCAACTGGTTGTCGTCCAGAAACGCGGTCAGGGCGGACTCGACCTCCTGCTCAGAGGGTTGGCGCACCAGGTTGTGCTCACCATATGCAGTGACAAGGATCGAGTTCGGCACACAACTCGCGGCCAGATTGATCAGCTTGGCCCCACGAGCCGAGCACAAGCGACACAGCAGGTCGGTCATGTAGTTGTCCACGGTAACCGAAATGTGATAATCAGGACTGGCCCGGTCTACAACCTCATCCAGCACCCGGTACATTGCCGAAACCATCTGATGGGCCTGGCTGGCAGGCAGAAGTCGCAGGACGCAGGATCGAGAGATGATCTGATGGTAATCCTCGTCGCTCAGCGCGGTGTTCAGGCGGCCACCACGGTAATACCTGTTGAAGTTCTCTTGCAGATTGATAGGCTCTAAGCCCGGCCACGAAGAGCAAAAGGTATGAGGTCCTTCCAGTGAGCGGTCGGCCAGAGCGTGAAGAAAGCGATTCAAACGCCGATAGGTAAAAACGAGGGCTCGACCCGGGAGCGGCTCTCGGGCGGGTTTCTTATCACTCTGTAGCCTTGTGTGACTTTGCATTGTTCGGGTGCTGACTATAGCAAACGATTATGGTGCCATCAACAAGAAGGGCCCGATCACTCGGGCCCTTCGAAAAATATCCCCGGCGGTGACCTACTCTCCCACCCGGTCGCCCGGGC
>CAZWUN010000020.1:0-28732 GCA_964637145.1 uncultured Burkholderiales bacterium | reverse complement strand
TGCAGCAAGAGTCCACCAACCAGTGGATCGGCACCTGCGGCAAGGTCAACAAGGAGTTCAGCCAGGCTCTGATGAGCTGACCGGCTCTTCCCCCTCACAGACCAGCGGCGCCCGCTCGGGCTCCGCCGGTACTCCATTGCCCAAAAGGAGGACCTTCCCATGCTCCGACCCGTGCTGCTCAGCCACCTCCCCACTCAGGCGCCACCAGCCGGGGGCCGCGCTCCGCTACCCCCGGCCGAGTCGCCGCCTCCGGACGCCCGGGACCAGGTCTGCCTGCAGGCTCCCCCCGCCGGGGGCGGCATCCCGTGCGAGGGAGCAGGCCAGCAGAAGCAGAGCACTGGGCCGCAGGAAAAGCAGCGCAGCCCGGAGCCCCAACCGAACCAGACTCCCGCTACCAAAGGCCTGGTCACCTCCCACCTGGGCCAGAGCTACAGCTCGAGCGGCAACGGCACCCTGCTGGCCGAGATGAATCAGACCTCGGGCTCGGCCTGGGCCGAGTCGGGCATCAGCTGGTTCGAGCTCTCCGAGGTGGCCCCCCCCGACCCCGGCAAGCTGGCCGCCGAGCTGAAAGTGGAGCCGCGCGAGGGCCAGACCCTGGAGCAGGCGCTCCAGGCCGAGCTGCGCGAGTACAACTGGTGCCTGGTGCGAGGGGCCGACAGCCCCACCTTCGCCTCTTATGCCCAACAGGTGCTTGCGGGCAGCGACGTCGACCTGGCCGTGGCCGGCTTCTCCAGTCCGCCGGACACGACCTACGAGCCCGTCTCGCGCCAGTTCCTGACGGGCCTGGTGCAAGAGCTGGGGGGCAGCGTGGGCTTCATCACCAGCCCCACGGTCGAGCCTGCCAGCAGCATCGACGCCATCTGCAGCGCCGTCTCGCAGCAAGAGCAGAACCCCATTGTCTACGTGACCGCGCTGGACTACATGCAGTACGCCGACGACCTGCCCGAGACCGGCCTCAAGGCGGAGGCTTTCAAGAGCCAGCCCAAGTTCGCATTCCCGGATGCCGCCGCCTACTCGGCCGCCACGGCCCCTTTCTCCAATGCTTTCCTGACCATCGGGGGGGCCAACCAGGCCGTGCGCGACCTTTACCACGCCGTCGAGGCCGGGCGGCCGGCCGTGGTGGTGGACTACCAGAGCGACAAGATGCCCGCCTGGAACGAGCAGCGCAACCGGGTCGGCAACGCCTCGGCCCTGCTGCGCCAGGTGGGCGACTCTGTCTACCATGGCAGGCCCTGGCCGGAGGGGGTGCCTCGCGACGGTAAGCTCTGGGACGGCTTCAGCGTGGGCGACCTGGCCGACTGGCTCGGCTCCAGGCCAGAAAGCAGCGTGCGCTTTGTCACGCCGGATGCCTCCGGCGTTCGCCAGGCCGCCGAGTGGCTGAGGAACTGAGCCGATGAAGATCCCACTGCACACACTCCCCCGCCCTGCGATCAGCCTGACCCGACCGGCTCTGGTCACCGAGGAGAGACTGGTGGACAGCCTGCGCATCGGGGTCGAGGACGGCGCTCATCAGGGCGCCAAGCTGGGGCGTCTGGCCGGCGCCTCGGCCCTGTCCCTGGCCCTGCCGCTGGGGCTGGCCGTGCTGGGGGCCCAGCTGGGAGCCGCCGCCGTGGTGGGGGTGGCTCTCAGCCCCGTGGGCTTGATCGGGGGGTTGGTGGCGGCCAGCCTGGCCGAGCGCCACATCGGGGTCGGTCGCCGGGCGGGGGCGGCCCTGGGCGCGGTGCTGGGGCTGGGCCTGGGGCTGGCCCGCCACCTGCGAGGCGCCAGAGAGGAGCAACCGGTGGAGCTGCCCATCCGGCCCGCCACCGGGGCTCCTCCCTCCGAGGGCCTGGCCCCGCGCCTGTTGCACTCAGCTCAACGGCGCCTCCTGGGCCAGGTTCCGGAGCGCAACCAGCGAGTCGAGATCGCCGAGAACGTCTGCGCCAACGCCACCACCATGCTGGTGGGCGGCCTGTGGCTGCCTCAGCTGGCCGCCAGCCTGCTGCCCATGCCCATCTCGCTGGTCTTCGCCACCGTGGCCGGCCCGGCGCTGGGGGTGGTGGCTGCCGGCGTGCTGGAGAACACCCTGGGCCTGGGCCGGGCGGCCGGCGAACTGCTCGGACACGTAGCCAACAAGATCCTGCCGCAGCCCGGTCCGGCAACAGAGCCGGCTCCCCACCGCCCGCCCTCGGCTCTCAAAAAGGCCTTCTTCGCCCTCAACCAGGTGATCGCCGAGCCGATCCTGACCACCATGATCGACGCCACCCGGGTCACCAACCGACTGTTCTCCGAGGAGCCCTCTTTGTGTGTGACGTTCCAGTCCCGTCCCGAGCCGCGCATCGACGACCAGCGCTTGCTGGACAATTTCGTCAAGCTGGCCGGCATCAACGGGGTCAGCGGGCAAGAGCAGGAGGTGGGGCGCGAGCTGAAGCGCCAGCTCAACGAGCTCTCCATCTCCTACCTCGAGAAGCCGGACGGCACCTTGATCGCGACGGTCCCGGGCAGCGTGGCCGATGCTCCCACCCTGATCCTGAGCGCCCACCAGGACACGGTGGCGCCCACCAGCGCCGGGGCCATCCGCATCACCGACCGCAAGGTGCAGACCGACGGCAGCCACATCCTGGGAGCCGACAACCGGGCCGGGCTGGCCCAGATTCTAGAGGCCGTGCGGGTGGTGCTGGAGACCGACCGCGAGCGACCCGAGCTGAAGCTGGTCTTTACCGTCAGCGAGGAGACCGGGCTGACCGGCGCGGGTCGCCTCGCACCCGAAGACCTCAGCTTGCGCCCGGCCCTGGGCGTGGTGGTGGACTCCACCGACGTGCGCGACCTCAACCTCACCAACGACGCCGTGCTGGTCAACCCCTCCCGCTCGCTGCGCTATCAGTTCAGCCAGGAGGATCCGGTGGTGCAACTGGCCATGGTCAGCATGGCCCGGGGCGGCACCCGTCCCCGCCCCCTGCGGGTGCCCATCATGACCGGGGCCGGCACCGACGCCAACACGCTGGCTTTCAACAGCGGCAACATCCGCTCCATCGCCATCGGGTGTGGCCAGCGAGACATCCACACCCCCCACGAGAACATCCTGCGCTCGGATCTCTCGGCCGTGGCCCGCACCCTGGTCGGCTGCATCACCAATTGCACCGACCTCAAGGTGGAAGGGGAAGCGATCGTGCCTCGCTTCAGCTCTTCGAGCGAGCGTCCAGGAACTTGAGCACGGTGCTCTCGGAGAGCTGCAGCAGGTCGCCCGGCTGAAGCTCGCGCTCGCGCTCGAGGATGACCCCGTTGACCACGGTGGTGGCGCTCCCCACCGGGGCCACCCGGACCTCATCTTGCAGGGTGAAGAAAACGTGCTGGCGGGAGACGGTGGGGTCGTTGAGGACGATGGCGCAGTCGGCCAGGCGTCCCAGCACGCTGACCCCCTGCTTGAGCGGAAAACTCTTGTTCAGGTCGGCCGGCGTGCCCCGGGTGACCCGTAGGAAGAAACGGCCTTCCAAGATCGCCTTCTCGCCCTGCTTGGGAGCCCCCGAGGCGCGCTGAAACTCGAGGCGCGTCGAGCCCAGCTCGATGCTCTCGCCACCGAACAAGAACACCTGGCGTACGGCCAGCCCGTTGACCCTGACGTCAGCGCCCGGCAAGCTGCTCAGTTGCAGACCGTTTTCTCTCAGCTGCAGCGAGGCGGCCCGATTGGGCAGCTCGGGGTCGTCCAGCTCGATCTCGTTGGACTTGAGGCCGGGCACACCCAGCGTGATGACCTGGCCCTCCTCCAGCGCCTGGGGAAAGAGGGGAATCTTGCGCCCTTGCTCGGGTCCGCCGGTGCAGACCAGCTGGTAGAGAGGGGCGAAGTTCGATTCCACCGTGGCCAGCGACACCAGCGAGGGTGCCTGGCTGGGCGTCAGCCGCGTTTCGCTGTCGCCGAAGAGGACCAGAGCCCGGGAAGCAAGCCAGGGGTCCGCCTGACCCTCGAGGCGGCGCCTGGTCTCCAGCAGGGCCTGGGCCACCGGGACCCCCTGGGCCAGGGCCTGGTAAAAGGGCAACCAGAAACGCTCGGCGTGGGCCACATCCCACAACCAGCCCACCACGCTGCGCGCGCCCAGGCCGGTCAGGAGCTGGGCCCAGGAGGCCGCTGGCTCGAGCAGGGATCGTGGGGTGGATCCTCCCACGGCGGGATAGAGCGACAAAACCACCAGCTCGGGCAGACGACCGAGCACCAGCTCGCGCAGATCATCGCGCGTGACCGGGCGATCGGAGAGGTAGAGGGTGGCGTCCCGGCCCTGCCCCCCGGCGTGGGCCCAGAGGTGCAGCAGGCTGGTTCCGCCCTGGTTGAGAGCCCCCATCAGGGCCAGCTGATCCGATTCCGGACCACTGAGCACCTGGCATGGCATCACCTCCTTGAGGGCCCGGGCGACCTGCTGGGCCTCGGCGGTCGACCAGGGCAGCAACCCCTGACAGTCGGCCAGCAAGACCCCACGCCCGGTCGAGCGAGGACTCTCCGTTGGTGGCGGTCCGAACTGACGCGTCAGGGCCCAGATCTGGCCGAGCGGGCCGTGGCCGGGCACCTCGGCCAGCTCCCAGGGGAGAGCGCGGTCGGCCGTCTCCAGGATCAGCGTGCCGCCTCCGGAGAGCGCTTCTCGCATCCGCTCGGAGAGCTGCTGGCCCAACACGCTGGCCAGGCTGGCAGCCGCTTGCTCGGTCCGGCTCGGTTCGGGGTCGACCCAGGGCGAAGGCGAGAGGGCTTCCTGTAACTGGCCCAGACTGGTTTCCAGCAGCGCGTCGCTGGCGTCGGTGAGGGGGACGCTCTCGGTGAGCAAGACCGAGCCCTCTTGCTCGAGCTCGAGCACGATGTTGAGCAACTCTCTCTGGATGCGCAGCCGGAAGCTCACCGGGCGGGTTTCGATCCGTCCCGCCCACCCTTCCTGCGAAAGATCGGCGAAAGGCTCGAGCCCTATGCTGGGACCATCTTCTCCAAGGAGGACGACGAGATGCCTTTACCCTTACTGGCAGCCGCGGCGGTGATCGCCTCCACGGTGGTCACCGTGGTGCAGGGAGTGCAGATGAACCAGATGATGCAGTCGAGCCAGGAGCAAAGCCAGGCCAACTTCGACCAGATCATGCAGTCCAACCAGCAGTACAGCCAGTCCAGCAACGAGCAGCTGCTGGCCTGGCGGCAGGAGTCCAACCAGCAGATGCATGCCTTCTACTCGGCCATGGGAGCCCAGTTCAACATGCCTCAGGGATTCTGGGACGACCTGTTCGGTGTCAGCCCGCCACCCCCCGCGTCCGGCAACGTCTTCTACCAGGTTTGAGAAGGAGGAGTCCCATGCTTTGTCTGAGCTGTCATCAAGAAAACCCCGTCACCCAGAGGTTTTGCCTGCATTGCCAGGCCAGACTTCCCTGGGTCCCGCCCGATACCGGTCCCGGTCTGGAGCTGGAGGAGGGCACCGAGTACCTCACCCCCGAGCGGCATTATGCCAATGAGTACCTGGCCGAGTTCCAGTTGAGCGCCTTTGCCTACCTGGACGGGGTGGTGGACCTGAGCCAGCTGCTGGCCCATTACCGAGGCCTGGCCATGAGATTGGAGCACTTCATCAAGTCGGAAGTCCCGGGCTGGCTGGCACGCCTGGCGACCGAGCAGCTGGAATGGCCGGCCTACCTTTATCCCAGCCAGATGAGCTACCTGTTGCGCAAAGGGTGCTTTGACACCCGAGCCGGGATGAGCAGTCTGGAGGCCTTCCAGGCCGAGCCCGACGAGGAGCGCCTGCTGCTGGCTTTGAGGATGCTGCAAACCGGACACGACCACTTCGCCCTGGCCTGGGAGCTTCTGGCGGCTCGGGCCGAGGCCCTGGAGATCGAAGCGCGCCGGCGCCAGCTCGAGCTGGAGCCCGCCGCCTGAGCCCCCACCGCCCGTAGTGGGGATCCCCACCCTCCGCCGTGGGGCAACCGGGCTCCTGAGCCCCCACCGCCCGTAGTGGGGATCCCCACCCTCCGCCGTGGGGCAACCGGGCTCCTGCGCCCCCACCGCCCGCGGTGGGGATCCCCACCCTCCGCCGTGGGGCACGGCAGCAATACTGGTAGGAAACGTTCACAGCCAGGACTTTTTCGGTAACGTCCCCTGGCGCTGTAATGAGATCAATCCCGACAGGAGGCCTAGAAATCGTGCTCGGTTCCATTCCCAGCTTCCAGCTCGCGACCGGCAACCACAGCTTCCCCATCGCAGCCCCCGGCCTGCCCGCCGGCACCGGCTCCGCCTTCTGGGTGGAAGACCGGAGCCAGCTGTCGCTGGCTGCTTACCTGCCCGACCCGGAGCGCTTGCGAGGTTACCTGGCCGAGCAGGGCCTGGCCCCCGAACCGGCGACCTGGGCGACCGCCTACCAGAGGGCCACGCTGCTGATGCAGCCGGGGGGAATGCCTTCGCTGACCGAGCTCAATGAGAGCCTGTCGCCTCCGCTCAGCCCGCAAGCTTACGCGGGCTTCATGCAGCAGCTCGAGGAGTCAGGTCTGGGGGACGACCCCACCGCCCGGGTCACGGCCTTCTGCCTGCTCTTGAGCGGCTTTCCAGGGGAGTTGATCGAGCAGGCCCTGGGCCAGCTGGGCCAGGATCACGAGCAGGGGCGGCTCGACCTGGGTGAGCGGCTGCCCACCGGCACCGCGCTGAGCCCGACTACCAGTCAACCACAGGCCCCATCGAGCCAACCACAGGCCACCTCCAGCCAACCTGGCCAGAGCCAGCAACAGGAAGGGCCAAACCACCTGCGCGCTCAGCTGGCCGAGTTGGAGGCCCGGGTAGCCCGCGAGAGTGACCAGCTGCTCCAGGCCCAGGTCCTGGTGCTCACCTACCAGGCTCGGGTCACCCAGACGCAGGAGCAGGTCCAGGCCCTGGAGGCCCGGATGAGTATCCTGCCCGCCGACGACCCGGCGCGCTCGGCTCTGCAGGGGCAGCTCTCCCAGGCCCGCGCCTTGCAGCAGCAGGCCGAGTCGGCCAGCCGCGCGGCCCAGCAGGAATCGTCCGCGGCGCGGACCCGACTCGAGCAGGCCCGAGCCCAGCTCCAACAGGTGCGCCAGCAGTTGAGCGCCAGTCCGGTCCAGAGCGCGCAAACTGCCACCAGGCCGCCCTCCGGCGACCGACGCGCGCCCAACGAGACCTTCGTGCTGCAGTTCAACCACCCCCAGTACAACCCGGGCGGCCCTTCCAGCAGCGCCAACTGCGGACCGGCCTCGGTGGCCATGGCTCTGGCCAACACCTCGCTCCTGCCCGACGAGCTCGACTACACCGAGGGCGGCTCCTCGCCCCAGGCCACCATCGACGCCGTGCGCGTGGCCGGCACCGGCGGCAACGACCCCCACGCCTTCACCAGCATCGGCCAGATGGAGCGGGCGGCTCGAGCCTACGGCGCCGAGACGCAATCGATCCGCACCATGGACGACATCGACGCCGCTCTGATGCGGGGCGACCAGGTGGTCCTGGCCGGCAACCCCAACCATCCCGGAGCCTACGGGGTGGGCAACGGCATCAACTACAGCGGCGGCCACTTCATCAACGTGACCGCCATGGACACCAGCTACCAGCCCCCTCGCTACGTCATTCAGGACCCGATCAGCCGCCAGGGAAGCCTGGTGGTCACCCAGGAGCAACTGCAGGCCTACATGGACGCGCCCAACGCCACCGGAGTGGAGGGTTTCTCAGTGGGCAACCCCACCGACGACAACGCTCCCCGCCTGATGGACTCGAGCGCCCTGGGTCAGCCCGGACCTCGCACCGCCTCGACCGCAAGCTATCCTCCCCCCAACCCCGGCTCGGTTCCGGCCAGCGGGGCGATGATCCAGCCCTTCAGCGGCGGCCTGCCCTCGCAGGTGCCCGGGCTGCTGGGAGCGGCCGGCCTGAGCCAGGTGAGCGAGCTGTTGCGCGAGGGCGACCTCGAGTCGGCCATCAAGCTGCTTTGCCAGGCCATCTTGCAGGCCCGCATGCGGCCCGAGTCCGCCCCCGAGGCAGAGCAGTTGACTCAGGTCCTGATGCTGGTCGTGGGTCAGGCCCTGGGGCAGCAGCTCAAGATTGCCGGGAGTACCCGGCTGCTGGTGCAGGCCACCCTCGGCTTCGACCCCTTCGCCCCGCCATCCCAGGCAGCGCTGCGAGGCATGCCCGGAGCCTGGCAGCTGGCCCGACAGGAGAGCATGCGATGATCGTTCGTCTGTTTCGAAAGCTGACCCGGCCCGCCCAGAGCCGGTCGTGCCTGCGAGAGCGCAGGGGGACTGTGAGGCACAACGCCAACCAGTCGGCTCTGTGCCGCTACGGCAGGAGCATTCTGGCGGCAGTCATCCTGAACGAGAGCCACTCGGGTCTGCGCCTGCGGCTCGACCGCTCTCCCCGCCTGCGCCCCGGGGCGAAGCTCGCCATCGGGGTACCCAACGGGCTGGGAGTGCTGTGGCAGACGGGCCGCGTGGCCTGGTGGGAGGCCAGCGCCGCTCTGCCGGGGGGGGGCTACCTCGGGCTCTGCCTGCCGCCCTCCGACACCGGAGGGCAGGAGCGACGGCGGTTCCGTCGCTTCGTGCGACGGGTCGAAGTCGAGTTGGAGGATGGCACTCGCACCACCTGTCAGAACATCAGCCTGCACGGGATGGCGCTGGCAGCCGGCCGGGCTTCGGGGGCGGTCTGCAAGCTGCGGGTGGGGGAGAACTGGCTGCGAGGGGTGGCTCTGGATCAAGGCCGGATCGTCTTTCCCAGTCCGCCCGACTGGCTGGCCGAATGGCTGGGTCGGCAAGAACCCTGATCAGGGAACCCAGGAAGCGGGCAGACCGGAGCCGAACCATCAAACAAGCCATTCACAGGGCAAATCCTTAGCAAGAGAGGCATGCAAAAGTGGCCAACAAGAGCGACGGGGTCCGCAAGGAAGTCAAGAAGAAACCTGCCAAGACTCAAAAGGAAAAGAAAGCCGATAAGAAGGCCAAGAAAGACGGCAAGTAGCCAGCCGTAGCGATAGCCGTGAGCAAACGGTCGAGCGGTCTGCTCGGCCGTTTGTTTTTCCGCTCAGGCGGAAGGCAAGCGCACCTGAAAGCAGGCCCCGCCACCCGGCCGGTGGCAGAAGGTCAGCTGACCCTGATGCAGCTCCACGATCTGCTTGCTGACCGACAGGCCAAGGCCCGTGCCTCGACCCACCGGCTTGGTGGTAAAAAAGGGGTCGAAGATGCGCTCTTCCACCTCGGGCGGCACTCCCGGGCCGTTGTCGGCCACCTCCAGCACCACCTGATCGCCTTCGGGTCGCACCGTCACCTGCACCTCACCGCCCTTCTCCCCGACGGCGTCACGGGCGTTGAGCAGCAAGTTGATCAGCACCTGCTGGATCTCGTTGGCATTGCAGTAGGCGGAGGGTGCGCTCTCAAAGATCGGGCTGACTCGCACCCCGCCGGTCTCGAGCTGGTGGCCGATCAGGCCCAGCGTATCCCGCACCAACTGCTCCCCGCTCACGCTCTGGCGCCCGGCCGAGGCGGCGTCGCGGGCATAGTAGAGCAGCTTGGCCACGATCTCGCGGGCCCGCATGACCTCGCCCCGGGCCCGTTCCAGGCGCTTGAGGGCCGCCTCGGCGCGGCCCGAGTCGAGGGCCGAGCGGGTAGAGTCGAGGCTGAGCAGCACCGTGCCCAGAGGCGTGTTCAGCTCGTGGGCCACTCCCGCGGCCAGCTCGCCCACGGCCGCCAGCTTGCTCGACTGCACCAGCTGGCTGCGCGAGTCTTGCAGGTGCTGGTAAGCCTGCTGCAGCTCGGCGTGCAGCCAGGCTCCCGAGAGCGCGGCCGAGGCCTGGTAGGCCAGAGCGGCCAGCAGGTCGCGCTCGGTGGCAAGATAGGCGTTCAAGGAGCGATCACAGAGCGCGATCGCCCCCAGCAGGCCGCGCTCACCGCGCAAGCTCACGGCCGCGAAGCTACGCTGCCAGGGCCAGAGAAGGGTGTCTTCGGTCCAATCACCCAGGAACACGGCCGACTCTCCCGCCTCCAAGCGGGCCACCAGCTGCTCGAAGCCGCCCGGCTCGGGCTCGCAGTTGCTGCGCACCACCTGCCATGAACCTTCGTGCAGCAGGGCGACAGCGAAGTCGCAGCCCGGAAACAGGGCCGTGAGCGTCTCCTCGAGGTGGCTCACGATCAGCGCCAGGCCGCTCTCCAGGCTGGCAGCCATCTGACCGGCGGCTTCCAGCAAGCGTTTGAGCCCGGCCGCCCACTCGCTCAAAGCGCGCTCGTGGCGCCGCATCTGCTCGGACTCGCGCTCCAGGGTGGCGTAACGGCGTGCGAACTCGAGCGCCGGACTGAGCTGGCCCACCAGCAGGGTCAGCCACTGCTGATCGCGCTCCTCGAACCGGACTCCCGGCTCGCGGCTCACGTAGAGCACTCCCTGGCGCGGAATGGGCAGGGCCAGGGCATTCTCCTCTCCCTCCAGAAGGCGCGGTCCGGCGGCCCGCTCGGGGCTCATGGCCAGCACCGCTTTCTGCCGCCAGCACTGATCCACCAGGGGCTCGCTCACCTGCAGCAGGCTGGCAAAGCCCAGCCGCTCGGCGTGAGGGCTGGAAAAGCTGGCGGGCACCAGCTGACCGCCTTCCTCCAGAAAGATCACCCGGCTGACCCAGCCACTACCAAGCTCCAGAACCAGCCGCAGGGCGGTCTCCATCAGCTCCTCGGGGGGAGCCCCCCGCACCAGCAGCCGGTTGATCTGCTCGCGCAGACGGCATTCCAGGGTGCGATCCTCCAGCTGGCGACGCAGCGTCTCGGGCGACTGGGGCAGCACTCAGCGCTTCCAGCCCAGCTTCCACCAGCGCGAGCGACCCAGCGAAGCGTGACAGTGGCTGCACTTGCCGCTCTTGACCAGGGTGCAGCGCTCGCAGCTCGGGCACAGGGTGGTCTCAGGCGAGAGGACCAGCAGCGAGAGCCGATCATCGAGCCCTTTGCCGGTCCGGATCAAGAGGCGCAAAGGGTCGGCCTGCAACTCGACAGGGCGATCATGCCACTCCTCGCTCTCGAGCAAGGCAGTGATGGAGGCCGGTGGGCGGGGGAAACACTGATCCAGGAACGCGCCTGCCAGGTCACGGGCCAACTGCGACTGGGGCTTCTGGCTGGCCAGGTCGCGCGCGATCAAGAGCTCCGCCGCCTGCACCCGCTCGCCCTCGAGCTGCAGCTGCAGCTCGACCAGGCCGCGCATGCGGTAGCCCGAGGGACGAAAACCGCGCACGTCGCCCACCTGGTAGTCGCGCACCAGCCCGAAGGCTCGGAAGAACTCGCTCTGGGGGTCGAGAGGGCGGTCGATCACAAGGCTGCCATTGGGCGAGCGCGGGCCGATCTCCTACACCGGCTCGGGAGGGCCCACGTTCCAGGCGATCAGGCCGTCCGCCTTTTGCTGGTAGAGCAGCTGGCCGTCCCGCTCATAGAGCCGTCCCCGCTCCAGCTCGAGGGGCCGATCCTGGCTGCGCGCCTCGAAGAATGCCAGCGTTCCCACCGCGGCCGCACCCAGAATTTGCACCGCCGGGCCGGGCGGGGCCCCGGCCATGGCGCCAAAGAGGCTGACCAGGCTGGCACCCAGGGCGATTCCCAGGCCGACTCGGGCCACCTTCTTGTAGACCGGCAGAGGCTCGACCGGACGGTAAAGGCGCACGGGCACGCCCCGCCTTCCGGGGGCCTCGGCCAGGTCGCGCGAGAGGCTCTCCAGGGTCGGGTGGGCCGGGGCGTCGGGGGGAGCCGAGGCCAACTTCCAATAGTCGCGGCCGCGGTGCAGGGGGGGCAATGTGTTCATGGGATACCTCCTCAACTCGGGTTTCTCGGGAAGGATCGGGGGTGGGGGGGGACCGGGCCGGGGCAGGGCGCCCCGAGGATAGACCAGGCAGGCCAGGCGTCGGCTGAACTCAGGGGTCTCCATGCGCTCGGTGCCGTGCGAGAGCTGCTCGTGCCCGGGACCGGTGGGCCCGGACTGGGGATGTCCCCACGGATTGCGGAAGTAGACCTGGCCGCCCCGCTGGGAGGTGAGCGAGACGGCGTGATAGCCCTCCCCCTCCCAGCGCAGGATCCCTACCACCGGCAGACCCGACCGCAGCGACTCGAGCGACTTGCGCAACTGCTGGGGATGATTGCGCCCGGTGCTCGTCCAGACCTCGAAGGGGCGTTGGTAGAGGGCGCTCAAAAGGCGCGCGGTCTGCTCCGGCAGAAGCCCCCGCTGGCCCGAGTGCAGCCGATCCCGGTCGGGGTCGTAGGCGTGGCCGGCGGCGTAGGTCATGAAGGCGGTCTGCACGATGCGCTCCACCCTCGTGTTGTAGCCCCGCGCGTCGATCTGGGCAGGATGCACGCTCAGCCGCACCCGGTCGTGGTTGGGCAGGCGGGCTTCCCCCGAGCGGGCCAGCTCGACGGTGATGCGGGCAAACTCGGCCGGCTGGTCGCACAGGAAGTTGTAGGCCGGAGCCGTGGCGGCGCAGGTCCCCCTCCCGGCCAGCTGGCGAAAGAGGCGATGGGGCTCGGCCAGGTGGATCAACAGATCGGTGGCCAGGTCGCGGCGGTAGTTGACCTCCAGACGCTGATCGCCGGCCAGGTATGCCACCTGCAACAGGGCCGCCTGGGGGACCTCGCGCTTGCGCAGCAGGCGGGCGATCGCCTCGCGCGCCAGCATGCGCCGGTCGTTGAGCTCGACCCGCCGGTTGCCCAGCTCCTTCAACAGGGTGCGCAACACCCAGTCGCTCGACTCGGGGACGGTTTTTGGCATCGGTGGGGGCGGGGCGTGGAGGATCATCTCGAGCTCTCCAGTCGGGGGGGATGCACCCATCCTAAGACGGGCTCCTGAAAGATTGCAGAATAGAAAAATGGCTTCAAATATGGATTTTTTGCCGCTATGCAGCGCAAAATATTCACTTCCAGGGAAATCTCGCGGGGGAGCAGAACCGGCCGGAATGCGCATCCTGGTTGTGGACGACGACCGGCCCTTCGCCGACAGCCTGGTGGAGGCGCTGGAAGATCTGGGCTACGCCGAGCCGCGGGCCTGTTACTCGGCCATTGAGGCTCTCAACCACGTGGCCGAGCATCCGGTGGACCTGGTGATCAGCGACGTGCGCATGGCCGGCATGGACGGCCTGGGACTTCTGGCCGAGTTGCAGCGCACCCGGCCCGAGATCCGCTCCATCGTGATCACCGGCTACGCCGACGCGGAGGCCCCCGGCCGAGCCGTGGCCGCCCGCACCGAAGACTACCTTTACAAGCCCTTCAGCGTGGAGCAGCTGCACGCGAGCATCAAGTCTTTGCGGCCCCTGGTCCCGGCCCACGAAGGACCGGCCGAGCTGCTGCCGGTGGTGGAGCTGCGCCAGAGCGTGCTGCGTGCCTTCTACGTGGGGCTGCGCTCGGGCGGGCTCACGGATGGCTATCCCCTGTGGGTGGCGCTGGAGGACCTCGACCGCCAGATCGCCTCCCACCTCTCGGCTCCCTCCGCCCCCGCCTCCCAGGCTCTGGACCGTCGCCAGCTGGTGGAGGGCCTCCTGGCCCTGCGGCGCTGGGTCCAGCTCATGGTGGCCGCCCCCTCTACCCGCTCCACCTCGACCTGGTTCGAGGCTCTGACCGGGCAGGTTCGCCAGGGCCGGCTCGGGCCCGAGGAGCTGAGCCTGGCTCCCCTGCTGCGTACCGCCGCCCAGGCCCCTCCCCAGTGGAAGGCCCTCCAGGAGCTCCTCCAAACCCTGTAACCTGCCTGGTAGGAAATGTTCAAGGCTGTTTCGTCCTGGTTCACCACCTCCGGTCCGCCGCTCCGCTAAGCTGGATGCAGAACCGACTGACTGGAGCCAAGGCAATGATTCTCACCCACACCCCCACGAACGAGCAACTGGCCTCGGCGGCCCGCTGGAAGAACACCACCGACGATCTGGTCGGGCTGGTGGCCGCCCAGGATCAGCAGGCGGCCGACCTGGATCGGCGCAAGGACGCCGTCACTTTGCAGGGCGGCGAGTTGGAGAGCCCGCCCAACGCCCCCACCGGCGAGTTCCGCGACCGTATCACCAGCGCCAACCTGAAGCAGGACGGCTCGGGCACGGTGCAGTCGGCCCGCATCGAAACCCACAACTACTATCCCACCAACCGATTCGGACCCAGCATTCTCGAGCCGCGGCGCTATGAGCTCCGCGACCACGGCGCCGAGCAAAGCTACCTGATCCACAGCGACGGCACCTGGGGCAACCGTTTCGACGTGCGCTTCTCGGTGGACAAAGCCACCGGCGACGTGACCGATTACTCCGAGCGCCACTACGCCATGACCTTTCCCGAGGCCCTCAAGGAAGTGCTCACCAGGCCTTCGGGGCTGATCCTGACGGCCGGGGCGGGGCTCCTGGCCGGTCTCCCCTTCGGCCTGACCGGCGCCCTGGCCCAGGCCGCCTTCGGGCCGGGCGGGCCGCTGCTAGCCGGCCTGGCCGGGGCCACGGGTACGGCCCTCCTGCTGGCCCACCTCAAGACCCGCCCGATGTAGCAAGCGACCTTGCGTCAACGCCTCCAGGAACGACCGGCCCACCGTCTTTACCGCGCTGCCGGCGTTACCGTTCTGAGCGCGCGGTATACCGTGCAGTGGGAGCGGTAACGCAAACAAAACGGTAGAGTCCGAGGGGCGCGAGCGGATCCACAGGCGTGGCCGGCCCACCGTCTTTACCGCGCTACCGGCGTTACCGTTCTGAGCGCGCGGTATACCGTGTAGTGGGAGCGGTAACGCAGACAGAACGGTAAAGTCCGACGGGCGCGAGCGGAAGGTGCGCGACCGCCTGCCCAACGGCTACACGGACCCGGGCTGGTACAAACACGCTCCCAGATAGTGTGCAACAAGACTTGAAACTGGCGGTGGGCACCGGGCCCACCAAGCGAACAGGCGCATGAGAACAATGCCGACGAGCAAAATGATGCGGTTGGGCGAGAGCGTCGACCAGATTGCCTCAGCGCAGGGTCGAGTCGTCCAGGGCTTGCTCAAACTCGCGCAGCCAGCCTTCGACGTACTCGAGCTTGCCTCGCTGACGCAAGACGATGCCTGCCGCGTCCTCCAGGTCCCGAGCCCGGGTCGAGATGAGCTTCAGAATGATGAGGTCCTCGGGAGTGCAAACCTGCACGGACACGTTTCCCGGTAGCACTCCGCCCACACGGCGGTGTACGCACTCGCGGTCGAAGGAAGTCTCGGCCAGCAGAAAATCCACCCGGGTCCCCAGAGGATCGCGCACGAACAGCAGCCCCATTCGCTGCAGAGTGGAACTGTCTCCCTCCAGCACGTAGCCGGGTGGGAGTGCCTGCAAGAGCGGTTCGGCCCAAAGCTCGAACCAGGTGCGGAAAGTCTGCCCCGGAAGTACCTGCACCAGTCCCTGGCCGCTTCCTGCGCGAGTATGAGTCTATTCGAGACCGGCGATGATGACCAGCCGATTGGAGGGGGGACGATCGCCCCAATCCCCCCGGTCGAGGGTGAAACGGTGGGAGGCACCTCCCTACAAATCCGTCGGCGCAAGTCACAATCAGCACTTCACTCGATTGAACCGCCGCCATGTTCGTGCATTCCCAAGACCCCCGAAGTAAGGGAATCGCTCACCAGGCGCGAACGCCCGGCCATGGGGCGATGGCTGCTCTTGATCTGCCTGACCTGCGCCGCTCTGGCGCAGGAGAACTGGCTCGAGTTGCGCGTCGAGCCGGGCGACGCCAGCTTGTTCCTGCAACGCCCGGGCTACGCCGCCGAGCCTCTGGGACGGGCTGGCCAGCGGCTGCCCGCCCCGGCTCCGGGCCCGGTCATCCTGCGCCTGGAGCGACCCGGCTGGAAGAGCCTGGAGGTCCGGCTGGACAGCCCCTCGGGGCTCTATCCCCCGGCCGGGCAGCCTCCCCTGCGACTCGAGCCCGACCCGGCCGGCGGCTGGCATCGACTCGACCGCTGGGGCACGCCGGCGGGGCTGACCCTGCTGGGGTTGGCCACCCTGGCACTCTTGGCCCGGCGGGCTCGGGGGCAGCGCCAGCGCAAGCGTCTGCGCCAACTCGTGGAGGGTCTCGACCGCTCCGACCCACTGACCGGCACGGCTCTGGGGGCCTTCCGCCTGCTCGAGCCACTGGGCCGCGGGACCAGCGGCACGGTCTATCGGGCCCTGCCCGAGGAGAGCCTCGATCCCGCCCGGGCGATCGCCGTCAAGGTCTTGCACCGCGAATTCTCGTCCAGCCCCGTCTACCGCCGGCGATTCGAACGCGAGACCCGCATCACGGCCGACCTCGAGCATGAAAACCTGGTGCGCGTGCTGGCCTCGGGCAGCGAGCGGGGGCTGGCCTACCTGGCCACCGAGCTGGTGGAGGGACGCAGCCTGCGCCAGGTGCTCGAGCAGGACCGACCCGACCCGGCCACCAGCCTGGACTGGATCGCCCAGGCCCTGGAGGGGGTTGCCTGCGCCCACGACCGGGGGGTGGTGCACCGCGACCTCAAGCCGGAAAACCTGCTGCTCACCGGTCAGGGAGTGCTCAAGGTGGTCGACTTCGGGGTGGCTGCAGGCGAGAGCTACACCGTGCTGACGGCCACCGGATTCGTGGCCGGCACGCCAACCTACCTGGCCCCCGAGCAAATCGCCGGAGAGGCCGTGCCCGCCTCGGACCAGTACAGCCTGGGCGTGGTGCTCTACGAGCTTTTGACCGGCGCCCCCCCCTTCCAGCACCCCGACCCGATGGCCCTGGCCCAGTTGCACGTGGGCCGTCCTCCGCCGCCACTCCCGCCCGACACGCCCGGCGCCGCCGCGGTCATGCGCATGCTCAAGAAAGCCCCCGGAGCACGCTATCCCGACTGTCGAGCGGCGGCTGCCGCCCTGCGCGGGGAGGGCTGATGCGCCTCATCCTGGCGGGGGTCATCCTGATTCTGGCGCAACTGCTCTGGCCTGCCGGCCAGCTCTCCACGGGCGCAATCCTGATCCCCACCGTCCCTTCGGGAGCCATTGTCAGCAAGCCCCAGACAGAGCTCTTCCTGCCTCGATCAGGCGACTCCACGGCTCGCTTTGCCTGGGTGCGAGTGGGTCGCACGCCCGGACCGCTCCAACTCACTTTCGAGGACCTGCCCTGCGACGTGCGCCTGGAGCTCTTTGGCTACCAGCCGCGCAAGCTCCGACTTCTGCAAGACTCCTTCCCGCTGGCTCCGGTGGCGCTGGAGCCGAAGGTTCCGCTGCTGGCGCCGGCCCTGTACGCCCTGCGCGATCATCCCCTGGCCGGCCTGGGAGGCCTGATGCTTCTGGGGGGAGCCCTGCTGGCCGGGCGCGATCGCAAGCGTGGGCGCGCCCTCCAGGCCATGAGCGAGCGCCACCGTCAGGGCGACTTCCAGCCCGGCGACCTGATCGGCCCCTACCGCCTGGACCGGCCCCTGGGCCAGGGGGGGAGCGGACGCGTCTTCCTGGCCCACAAGGCCGGCGAGGAGGTGGCCCTCAAGCTGCTCTGGTCGGGGGGCCACGAAGCTCTGCGCCGCGAGGTGCAGGCCCTGCGCCAGCTCCGCCACCCGCGCCTGGTGCGCCTGGACGACTGGGGCGAGGTGGAAGGCTGGCTCTACCTGGTGATGGAGCGCGTTGCCGGCCCCACCCTGGAGGATGCCCCTCCGAGCGATCGAGCGGCCGCCCTGACCGTGGCCTGTCAGCTGGCCGAAGCCTTGCAGGCGCTTCACGAGCGGCAGATCATACACCGCGACGTCAAGCCGGGCAACCTCATCCTCAGCCCGAGCGGCCTCAAGCTGATGGATTTCGGCCTGGCCGGACCGGCCCCCGAGGGCCAGCGGGCCGGCACTCCCGGCTACATGGCACCGGAGCAAATCCGGGGCGAGTCGGTGGACGAGCGAGCCGATCTTTATGCCCTGGGCGCCGTGCTCTACTTCTGCCTGAGCCAGGGCCAACGGGCTTTCGCGGGAGAGACCCCGACGGCGGTCATGCAGGCCCAGCTCGAGGGTCGCTGGACCGCCCTGGAGGACGAGCTTCAGGATCTGCTCACGGGTTTGCTGACGAGCGATCCCGCCCGGCGCACGCCCGGCTCGGCGCGCGAGGTGCTGGACAGACTCGCTCGCGCCTGAAATGGCTATCAGGAAGTCGCCAGGTAGGCCGCCGCCAGATGACCCAGAGGGTTGTCCTTCAAGCGGGTGGCCATGAATTGCGCCACCTCAGGACTTCGTATGGCCGCCAGAGCCCCCCCGAGAACCCGCTTGGCCGCGATGCTCTGCCTGGACTCGAGCCACCGAATCAGGCAGCCAGCGCACTCAGGACCGATCCGATCCACCGCGGACGGAACGTACTCCACCGCCTGTGCAGGCAACTCGACCAGACGCTCGAGTTGAGGGAGCTGCCACAAAGACGCGACGAGGGGGGGAAAGGTCGCCTGCCCCCAGGCGCGCTCGTAAGCGTCGCCAACCCAGTCGTGAGCGGTCGGGAAGGCGTAGGCCAGCGCCACAGCCAGGCCCAGAGGGGCTTCGGGCCAGAATTCCCCGGCTGCCTCGCGCGCCGCCTCGTAGGCCGGGTCCACCGCCAGGTAAGCGCGCAAGTTCTTCCAGCCGCTCATGCTCAGGGAATCGGGCTGGCTGTTGGGGACCAGCTTGCCTTCATAGGTCACCTCGAGCGCGTGGCTGGCGCACAGGGCCCGGGTGGCGTAGACAGCGCCCCGGTGAGCCACCCAGTGGTCCACCAGATCGCTCCCGATCGTGGCCGGGTCATTCAGAGCCCAGTACACCCCGTTGACGCCCAGGAGGCTGGCCACCCGGCCTTCCGCACGCGGGTCCTCGGAGGGTGGCCCGGTGATATCGCGCCACCTGTCGAGAGCGGCCTGCGTGCCCGGTCGACCAGCGCGCATCGACTCTCGAGCCTTTGCCAGCCGGGCGGCCACCTTCTTGAGGCTGGGGGCGGGTGGCGGCGGGGGCGACGACATCCCGGGCCACGGGTGGATCATCTTGCGGGCCTCGGCCATCCAGTGTAAGGGCACGGAGGACGTTTCGAGATTCGTGGCCGGTGACCCCTCCGGGCCAGACCTGGTCATCGCTGGAAGGGTACGGTGCGCCTCCGGGGAAATGACTATGGTCATGACCAGGTCTGAGACCATGCGCATCTCCAAAAGCCAGCTCAAGGCACGCATGCTGGAGATTTTTCGGCAACTCGAGGAGACGGGCCAGGAAGCTCTCGTCACGGATCGCGGCCGGGTTGTGCTCAAGATTGTCCCGGTCCGAGCCGTCAGGCCCGTTGAGGAAGTCTTTGCCGACTTGCGGGGCAAGGTCATCTTTCACCAGGATCCTGATCTCCCGACGGAAGGTGAGTGGCCCGAGACTTGAGCGCTCTCGTGCTGGACACGTCGGCCCTCCTGTTCTGGACGACCGAGCCGAACCGACTGAGCCGGCCAGCGTCTCACGCAATTCAGGCGGCAGACACCCTGATCGTGAGCTCGATCTCGATCTGGGAGATCGGCCTGAAAGTTGTGCGGGGGCATCTGACTATCCCGACGGCCCTGCGCGACTATACCCAGCGGCTTAAGGCTGTCGGCGTGGAGATACGCTCGGTTGACGAGGAATGCTGGTTGCGAAATCTGGAGCTGAAGTGGGGCCATCGCGACCCGGCAGACCGGACGATCGTCGCGTTAGCGGTTCTCCTGGATGCTCCTCTGGTGAGTAGCGACGCGATCATCGCCAGCTTCTACCCCAAGACGATCTGGTAACAGGCGCAGACGCGCTGCGACCAGATGAGGAGGGCGCCGCGCGGTTTCCTGCCGTTCGCTGGCCCCACCATTTTGAGCAAACCCCGTGAACATTTGCCGTCCTGGCGACGCAAAACATTCACACAATTGCTAAAATGTTTTGACTAAAATTCAATGCATTTTGAGCGTCGTCGACTACCCTGGCTCCACACCCCACATCACAGAGAGGAGCCCGGACCGTGATCCAGACCCTACCCTCCCTGGCATTCTCGCGCCCCCGCCCGGAGTATCGACGCCCCCTGCGCGAGGCTGAGCTCGACCAGGTCGAGCTCTCTGCCGCCGAACCGCCGGAGCCCAAGGCTCCCGTTCACCCCGCTCGCCGTCGCGGCTGGCTGAAAGCGGCCTTCATCGTCGCCCTGGCCGGCACCGTCGGTCTGGCCGCGCTGGGAGCGGTTCCCTCCAACCCCCCGGCGACTTCCCCGGTGCCTGCCGTGGCCCGGGTGGAGGAGGCCCAGACCTTCGCCCCGGCCGTGCCCTCCGAATCTTTCCAGATCGAGGCCTACGGTCGGATGGGAGCCTTCTCGGCCCAGCTCGGCTCGCAGGCTGATGTACTACTTCTCCCAACCGGCCCAGGAAGGCCCCCTGAACGTACCGCCAGGCAACAACTACTTCGCCCTACCGGTCCAGGTCGGCTTCTCCTCCAACCCGTGGACCGGTCCGGTGCAAGACGGGCTGCGGGTCTACTCGTCGCCCATGGAGTCGGTCATGGACTTTGATGCGGTCCTGCGCAGCGGCAGTTTCCAACAGGTGACCCGGCTCGGTCAGGCCGAGACGGCCCCCGAGTTCTTCCAGGCCCTGGGCGAGCTCGGCTACCTGACCCCCGAGCAGCAGCGGGACGTGCTGAGTCTCTATCAAGCCAACTGGGAGGGAACGCCATGAACTGCCATACCATTGCTCAGACCTCGGGCTCGGTTTTCAGCGCCTGGGCGCGCCCGGCCAAACAAGATAGCCAGACCTCAGGCGGCGATAGCTATCAGAAGTCTCCCGCCTGGCAGGCGGCCCTGAAAGGCGGCGTCCGACTCGGGTTTCGGGCCGTCAAAGCGGGGGGACGAGGGGTCGTCCGAGGCGCTCGATTCATCGCCCGCCTGGCCCGTCGCCAACCCCGCCTGGCCCTGGGCGTGGCGGGCGCGCTGCTACTGGCCGGGGCCATCGGAATGGTGGTGACGCGGCAGGACCCCGTTCCGCCCCCTCCGCCCCCACCGATCTCGGTGGTGATGGAGAGCCCCACCGACCAGGCCCTGGTCTTCGAGAGCCAGGCGGCCCCGCCCCGGGCCCAGATGGTGCACACGGTTCAGCCAGGCGACACCCTCTTTCGCATCGCCCAGCGCTATGGAGTCAGCCTGGACTCGATCGCCAGAGCGAACAACTTGGCCGACCCCAACCAGATTATGGCCGGAAGCCAGCTGATCATTCCCCTGAGTGCCCCCGCGCCGGTGGTTCCGACTCCCACGACGGTTCAGGCTGACCCGCTGGTGAGCTTCTTCCAGGAGTACCGTCCCCTGGCCAACCAGGTCGAGTCCGGCCTGGGCTACGACGCCGGAGTTCTGACCGCGGTGGCCTACTACTTCAGTGCCAACGACGGCGCGACCCTGGTAGGCAACAACCTCTACGACCTGCCCGCCGATGCCGACTGGACCGGCCCCGTCCTGGAGGGCCAAAGACGCTACGATGGCCCCATCGCCAGCATGATCGACTATGCTCTCTACCGGATCGCCGCGGCGGGGATCGAGCCAGGGCTGAGCGGCCACGAGCTGCTGGGCGAGATGGGAGCCAGGGGCGTCTTGAGTCCCGGGCAAAAGGTCTTGATTCAGGCATTCTACGAGATTGCGCCGTCTTGAGCACTTCTTTGCTTTGGATGCGAACCTGGGCTACCATGAGGGGGATGACCCGCCGACCCGTGGGATTCTCGCTCACCGAGGTCCTGCTCTCGCTGATGATCCTGGCCTGCCTGTCGGTCCTGATGGTGGGCTCGGTTCCGGCTGCCATTTTCGGCCTGCGGGCGGCCGAGCAGCAGGTAGCCGCCTCGGGGGTGGCCCGGGGCGGACTCGAAAGGCTCAAGGCTCGCGGCTTCGGGGCCCTGCCGACCGGCGCCAACCAACCGCTGGGAGTGGTCACACTGGACGGAGTTGACTACACCATCCAGGCTGACGTGCAAGCCCTGCCCGTGAGCGGCACCCCGCCCGCTTCGGCTCCTCCCGCCCCCTGGCTCAAGCGCGTCACCGTCACGGTCACCTGGAAGGGCCGCTCGGGCGAGCGGCGCTACACCCTGAGCCAGGTGCTCTCGCGGGTGCCATGAAAAAACGCGCCTTCACCATCCCCGAGATTCTCACGGTCACGTTTCTGGGGTTGATCGTCATGACCATGGCGGCCCAGCTGATGTGGCCGGCGGCCGAGATGTATCGTCGCGAGCAGGCCTCCTCCGACTGCTACCAGTCGGCCCAGATGGTGATCACTCGCCTCGGTCGTGAGCTGCTCAACTCCAGCCTGGAATCGGTCACCCTGCTGCACGACCCCGACAGCCCCATCCCTTCGGCGGTCTCGTTCGTCCCGTTGCAGGGATTCGGGCCAAGGGGCACCCCTCAGTACGGCTCGGCCGTGGTCTGCTATTACTTCCTGCCGGCCCAGAGCCGAGTGATCCGCACGACCTGGATACCCGGGCGTCCTCCCCTGGCCGGGGCCGACTACTCCCTGGCCCGCCCCGAGCCCCCCTGTCTGAGCCACGCCGACCTGGCCTCGGTCTGCGCTTATGATGCCGCCCAACCGCTGGGGGGGCGGGTGGTGGGCTTCCACGTCAAGAGCTTTCGGGTGCACGACGCCGACGACGATCCCAACTCCACCGCCGACGACAACCTGGCCCAGCTCACCCCTCCCCTGGTGCTGGAGGTGACCACCGAGGCCCTGGTCCACCGGCGCTCGCGCCAACCCCACACCACCTCGGTGGTGCTGCAAGATAGCCTGACCCCCCGGAGCACTCGTTGGTGAGGCGCCGAGGAGCCAGCCTGCACCTGGTGCTGGTGCTAGTCATGCTGCTCTCGATGCTGGCCCTCTCGATGACGGCCCTGTATGTCTCCAACCTGAACTTCGCCCACGCCGGCCTGAACCGGGGACTGGCCCAGCAAGAGGCCGAGACCGCCCTCAACGAGCTGGTCTCCCAGCTGACCCAGAACCCCGCCTACGGCCTCAACGGGGAGGTTTTGAGCGGCACCGCCAGCCCCGGCCTCCAACCGAGTCAGGCCTATCACGTCATCTCTTTCCAGCGCGGGGGCAGCTGGCCTTATTCCACCAACAACCTCTCGGGGGGAGCCCGGGGCTACCCCGATCAGGCCCTGCCGGCCGGCAGCGTGCACGTCATGGCGGTGGGCTTCTGCAAAGGCCAGACCTGCACCCTGGAGGTCCTGCGGCAGCATCCACCCTTCCCCTACGGCCTGGCCGTGGACGGGCCGGTGCGCTCCAACTCTTCGCTGGTGGTGCGGGGCACCACGGGGGTGGGCCCGAACGGCGAGCTGGAGTACGACCGCCCGGGCCACGTGGCCTCCAACCGGGCCGGCAACGACACGGTAGACATTCCCGGCGAGCAGACCTTCATCACCGGGTTCATCCAGACCCCGGGCACCATTCGCCTGCATCCCCGGGCCGTGGTGCGAGGCGGGCTCAAGCCGCTCAGCCAGGAGGTCGAGCTGCCCCGCATCGACTTCAGCCAGTTTCAGGCACTGGAGAGCGAAGGGGTCCGGGTCCAGGACCGAGAGTTCTTTGAAAGACAGAACCTCAACACGCTCTACTACTCCCCCAACGACCTCACCTTTCAGAGCGGGATCCAGTTCCAGAAGGGTCTGGTGCGGTGCCTGGGCAACGTGACCGTGCGGGGAGGCCTGAGCGGCGAGGGAGCCCTCATCGTGGACGGCGACGTGACCATCGTGGAGGGCGCCACCCTCTCGGGCAGCAATCGGGTGGCCGTGGTGTCGCGCGGCAAGATCACGATCCAGGGGGGCGGCAGTTACTTCCAGGGCCTGGTCTACTCCGAGAAGGAGCTGGAGGCGGACAAGGTGACCATCGTGGGCAACACGGTGGTCAACCTGCCTCCCGGCAGCACGGCCAGCGGCTCGGCCAGCCTCAAGGAGAACGTGGTGATCGTGGGGGACGAGTCGGTGGCTCGCATGAAGCTGCGCGTGGCCCGTCCCGGGACGGTTCAGTATCAGAACGAGCCGGGCCGCTTTCCGCTCAAACCCCAGACCGGAGCTGCCCGAGACGGGGTCTTCTATTTCCCCGAAACCCCGGAAGGGCTGGGGGTGGCTTACTACCCGCCCGACGATGACACCGACTACCTGTCCAACTGGTTGAACGCCTCCCGCGATGCGCTCTGGAACACGGCCAAAGATCCCGGCGGCTCCCCCTTGCGCGTCCACACCGGGGTGGTGGTCACCGAGGCCCTGGAGTCCAAGGTGCTCTACGAGCAGTTGGGCTGGGTGGCGGTCGAAGCTCGCGACATCGCTGAAGAGCTCGAGCAAGCCCAGCGGGCCGGCGACGACATCGCCGTGGCCAGGCTGCAAGGCGACCTGGACGCAAAGCATGACGAGTTCATGGAGGTCGAAGCCCAGGCCCGCGCGGCCTTCATGCGCTTCTACGACCAGCACACCCGCCTGGACGGGTCAGTTGTGCACACCGACAATCCCGGCCAGCCGCCCCGCAACTTTGATTTCGAGCTCAACACCTTCATGCCGCCCAGCGAGAGCTTCCGGGTCACCTACTGGCAGCTTCACCCGGGCAGGCGGTGAGCAACAAAGCGCAACTTTGGCTCCCGCAAAGTGCTCCAGGTTCCTGATTACCGACGACTGGCTGCCTACGTTTTGGTAACCATCGCTTTGTTCTCCCACGCACCGGGCTGGTAGCCCGGGTTGGGGACGAAGGGACCGAGCCGGTAGCGTCCCGGGCCCTCCAGGTAATCTCCCACCACGAAGTAACCCTCGATCTGGCAGGCTGGTTGCTCGGAACCGATGGCGATCTCGGTCTCGGCCGGCGCAACCGAGCCGAGCAGGCTGCCAGTGAGCGCGTTGATCCGCAGGGAGCCGAGGGCGGCGTTGACGTCCACCCCGCCTCCCACCGGCACCAGCCGGTATACGTAGCGCCCTGTTCCGGCAAAACCCGCCGGAACAAACGCGGTCAAACAGCTCCCCCGCAGGGCCGAGAGCTTCTCGGGAGCCTGGTCGAGCTGACGAAACTGGCGCTGGTGCTCGGAGAGATCGAAGTTCTGTCCCCCCGTCGCCGGTAGCCCGTCGCAAAGGACAAAATCCGGAGGCAGGCTGGTACCCACATACACGGGGCCCGTCCAACTCGCTTCCGGATAGCGCCGGCGCAACTCACGCATCTTCTCGGTCTGGTGGTGGAGGCCGGGCTGGATCACCAGGCTGTTCTACTTGTGAATCCTGAAAGAAAGCTCAAATTCCCCGTCGAACCTCATCCCATGGCCCGTCAGTTCCTCCAGGTCACCATCCTCCTGCTGCTCCTGACCTCACTCGCACTGGGGTTCAAGACGTTCACCGCGGTGGGGGGCGCGATCCACTCTTCGATTCTGCAAGAGGCGCTGGGTAACGAGGTGTCGCCCGCCATCCTGACCCAGATCGACGAGGCCTGCGCCTCGCAAGACTCGCTCCTGACTGGCAATCTCGATCTGCCCACCCACCATTTCGACAACTGCCTGGTGAAAGAGTCCTACGCCTATATGCGCGAGCGTTACGAGCGGGCCGTCAAGATTGCCCCCATGGTGGCCGATCGGCGCGATGCCCGAGACGCTGTGCTCTATGAGCTGGGGATGGCCTTCCACACGCTGCAAGACTTCTACAGCCATAGCAACTATGTGGAGCTGATGCTGGCCCAGGGCGTCCCGGCCAGCCAGTTGACCCGAGCCAAAAACCTGGTCCCAGGGCTCGTCACCGGCTACTTTCACGGCGAGGGGGTCTATGACAACGAGCTGTTCCGGTCGCGCACGACCTGCAACCAGGCGATGCAGGCCAAATACGGGGTCAAGTTCGCCACCGATGAGCAGATCCGCCTGATTGCAGGCAATCCGCGCACCTATCAGGGAGCCCTCAATCTGGCGACCGGACAGTTCGATTTCTCGATCCTGCACTGGGACATCAACAAGGACTCTCCCAGCGAGTTGCAGGGTGCCGTGGTGGAGCCCACGACCGGCCTCACCCTGCACGAGTTGGCCCGCCGGCTGGCCGTAGAGGACACGCGTTTTTGCTGGCAGGAATTTGTCTCCAAGGCGCGCCAGGTTTCGGAGAAGCCCTCTCGCACCGAGAAGGTGCTGTGCGGTTTCCAGCAGCCCGGCGTGGACACCCCCCGGGAACCGGAGGTCGCCCAGGACAGCCCGCCGGCGGTGTCGCTCCAGCCTCCTCCCCCACCCGCTCCGACTTCGGCCTGGCAGGCGGAAATTCGCGAAGTTCCTCTGGCGGGAGGGGCCAACCACTGGACCCTGCGCTCGGAGGTGGTAGGCAACCTTCTCATCGTCTACCTGGTACAGGACCCGGCTCGCAACCCGTTCGACCGCCAACGGCCCGAGTTGAGCGCCAATCTTGGATTCATGGCCGAGATGGGGTCGGACTACGCCCAGATGCGCCAACAGGCCGAGGAGGTCTGTCGCACCTTCCGCGCTACCGGGCGCTGAGACCTCAGGGCTGCACGCCGATAATCGAGAAACTGGAAGAACTCGGGTCGTTGCGCTGCACCCACAGGTAGCCGTCGTCGTCGGCAGTCAGGTTGCGCAGATCGGTGCAGTAGCTCGTTGGATTCTGATTCTGGAACGTGAGAGCGGGAACCGGAGGCAGGGCGCTCCAGGAACCGGTGGTCGAACCGGACGATACGGCGTCGAACTTGTAGATGACCGAGGCTTCTCCCGGCTGGTTGGCCGCCACGAACACATCGCCCGCATTGTTGACCGCCAGGCCCCCGGTGAAGCTGGTCAGGGGCCCGCCGCTTCCAGTCGAAGCTCCAGTGACCGGATCATAGTGTTCTGCCACCGGAGCTGGCAGGGTCGACCAGAGGCGGGTGCTGAGATCGCAGATCCGGACGCCTTCCGAGGTCCCATCGAACGCGGTGACGTAAGCCCGGTCCTCCCCGGTTGGATGAGCGGTTACGTTGGTGAGTGTGGTTCCCGAAGGAGCAGGTACCTGGGTCCAGTTCAGACTGGTGCCCAGCGGCAGGATCATCAGTGAGTTGTCGGACCCGCGGCCGATCAGGCGGATGTCCCCTCCGACCGAAAGCGATGTCAAGGAGACCCCGGCGGGCGTGTCGGGCATCTGCCGCCAACCCTGGCCCGTGCGGTAGCGCCAGAGGATGTTGTTGGTGGGTCCCTGCGTGAGGGCGAAGACATCCAGGTTGGGGGCCCCGGCCGTGGCGAGGATTTTGTTCTGCCCCGGGATCGGGGGCAGGGGATGCCAGCCGATGGTGGTCTTCGAGGTCCAGGCGATCAGATCCGGACCTCCGGAGAGCGAGGGAGTGATCGAGAGAACCTGGGTATCACTGTCGTCGAGCTCGAGCAGAGGAACGTCCAGGTGGGCCGACTGGGCACCGATCCTGGCCTCGCCCCGCAGCATGGTCTGGCCATTGGTGACTTCCGCCCAGCATTCCGCGCCCGGGGTGGTGGTGGTGTCGGCATTGGAACGGCCACGGTGGGCCGCCAGCCAGGCCGGATTGGCGTTGAGCAGGGCCAGGCTGCGATTGATGGCGGTCTTGACCAGATAATGGCACTCCGACTTTCGGTAGCTGAACTTCACCGCCCCGGACTGAAAGTTGGCCCGCGCCGTGGCGGCTATCGCCCACAGCATCATAATCATCGCCACCACGAGCGCGATGAACAGGATCATCCCGGTTCGTCGTCTTCTAACCATGGTCGGCTCCTATTCGTTGTTCGTCAGGTAGATCTCGTAATAGAATTTTTGCATGCTGTCGCGGGTGACCTTGAACGGGTCTTTATGGCCCACTTCTCCCGACAAGGTCAGAGTCCGCAAGCCGGGGGACCAGTTGAAGGTGATCTGTCCGTCGCGGCCCACCGGCGCCAGCCGGGACGTTGTTCCCTGGAAGCTCTTCCAGAGCATTCCCCCGTTGACATACATCGTGGCTACGTCCGGATCCGCCGGGTCCCCCGGCAGCCAGTCGGCCAGGCCCTTCGGGGTGAGCTGTGGCTCGCCAGTGCCATTGAGCCGGCGGAGGATCCAGTACTGCAGTCGACCGCTCGGGTCCACGCCGACGACTCGGCCGCTGCGCATCTCCATGCGAACCTTCTCGAACACCAGCAGGGCCTCCGAGGTGGCATCGGTGCGGCTGAAAACCTTTTCGGAAGCTCGCTGGTTCTGAAACAACAAAGCAAAAACCACCGTGGTCATGCCCATGAAAATCGCCGCGGTCACCATGACCTCGAGCAGGGTCAGGCCCTTCGTCTTAGTAGTTGTAGAACGTACAGGCGAGCGCATAGTCCCGAGCTACACCTTTCTCTTGCCAGAACACTCGGATTCGGATGGCCCGGAGCGTTCGGTCCGTATCCTCGTAGCCCAGATCCTCCACCACGTAGTCAAATGTGGGAAACTGGGTGGACGTCATGCGCGGAGTATTGATGTCAGCCGGGGGAGCGTGGAAGTTGATCTTGAGCAACGACTCCGCCAGGGCCATCTGGCTACAGGCCAGTTGATTGGCGACCTGGCGGTTCTGATTCCCAAGCGTGGCCGTCAGTGTATACGCGTTGACGCTGATAAGAGCGAAAAGCGCGAGGGTGAGAACCACCAACGCGACCATAGTTTCCGTGAGAGTGAAGCCTCTAAAACTCGCCGACCGGAACATACCGCACCGTACCTGCTGGGAGTCCCGGCCCTATCCCCATCCCGATCTGCCCGGTGGTGAACGTCGGTTGCTGGATGAACTTCAGAGCCGTCGGGCGGTAGCTGAAATCGGGCCGATCCTCCACGACAGAGTACCCCGTCAGGGGGGCCGGCCCGTTGCCGGGGCAGGGGAACGGGGGAGCCACCGGAGCAACAACCGAGGGAGCCACAACCGAGGGAGCACCAACCGAGGGGCT
>CAZWUN010000019.1:0-29119 GCA_964637145.1 uncultured Burkholderiales bacterium | reverse complement strand
AAGCCGCCGGCGTGTGGAGTCTTGGGGGCCGCGCCCCCCCGTCTGGGGCGCCGCTTCATTCAGTCCAGTCTAGCGGAAGAGCGCCATCGGAGGCGGACCGGGCGGGTGCTGGCCCAGGCCCCCGGGAGGCGGCGGTCCGGGCGGGTGCTGGCCCTGGCCCCCGGGAGGCGGCGGACCGGGCGGGTGCTGACCCTGGCCACCGGGCGGCGGCGGACCGGGCGGGAACTGGCCCTGGCCACCGGGAGGCGGCGGACCGGGCGGGTGCTGGCCCTGGCCACCGGGCGGCGGCGGACCGGGCGGGTGCTGGCCCTGGCCACCGGGAGGCGGCGGACCGGGCGGGAACTGGCCCGGGCCACCGATCGGCGGCGGTCCGGGCGGGCGCTGTCCCTGTCCGCCGCCGAGTTGCAGCGGGTAGCCGGGGGGCATCGGTCGCTGGAGACCCTGCAAGCTCTGCAGCAGTTGCAACAGCTCCCCGTTCCCGCCTTGCTGGTTGCCCGGCCCGGGCGGGGGAGGGGGCGGCAAGGGGGGCTGCATCTGCCTCTGTTGCCCCCAGCCCGTGGCGTTGGTGTTGAAGTTGGAGAAGATTCCACCGATCCAGTTCATCCGGTCTACCTCCTGCTGGCTGTTCTCGGGGAGCGCTGTGTCCCCGACCAACCTGAGCTTAGCTTCCGCCGCGGTCAGAGGCCCGGCAAAAAGCCAACACGAGACGGTCGGTGGTTGCCGGCATGTAACATTTCCGCAGCCCGAGCAGGGCGAGGAGACATCATCCTCCGCTCCGATTTTGGGGATCAAATCCCGTCAAATCTCGGGTTTGCCGCGGTCGTTTCCCAATTTGCTCAAAAACGTTCACAAGACTGAAACAGGAAGTTAACTTTGTTGCAGGCTTTTAACGTTTTCCGGATGGGCAACTGTCGGTATAGGAGTCCAGCACCCTGCAGCGACCCGCAGGCCACCTGGAGGAAGAACCCCATGAATACCATCTCCTGTCCTAACTATGCCCTTTTGAGCCGCGCCTACCAGAGAATGCACCAGGACGGATGCTGCTCGGCGGACCCGGGCCCGGGCCTGGACCAGGTGCAGTTCGGCGCCAGAGCATTCGGGGACACAGCCGGATGGGATACGCTGGATCTGACCCCCGGGCTTCAGGTGCCCCACGAGGGCCAGGCCTACCTGACCCGCCTGCGCGAGGTGATGGCAGCGCCCACCCCTACCACCTCCCCCACCATTGCGCCCGCGGCCCGCACGGCGGCCGTGGCTCCGGTGGGCAACACGGTGGACCCCAAAGACTGGCACATTCCCACCCTCAACGAGGCCTTCGACCTGGCTCGCAAATACCCCGACAAGAAGGTCTACCTGGATACCAAGACCTCGGACGACCCGAACGTGGCCCGACGTCTGGGCAGCCAGTTGTCCGAGCTGTTCAAGCAGTATCCCGATCTCAAGGACCGCGTGGTCATCATGAACAAAGAGCAGTCCAACCTGGACGCCATCAAGCAGGAGTTCGCCAAAGACCCCAACCTCAAGGACTTCCGCAACTTCACCCTGGACAACGAGCATCTCAACGATCGCAATCCCTCCGCCGCCGAGCGCAGTCCCCTGACCGGCAGCGGGGACAACCGCTACGTCTCCATCGGCGATCCCAAGAACCCGCTCACCTCCAACAACTTCGGCGACCTGGTGGAGGAGGTGCGCAAGGCCCGTCAGGAGATCGACCGCCCCGGCAGTCCCCACGAGGGCAAGAAGGTGATCGCCTGGACCCTCAACGACCAGGACAAGATCCGCCAGGTCGTTCAGGCTGGAGCCCACGGCGTGCTGACCGACGACCCGGCGGCGATGAACCGCACCCTGGACCAGATGGGCTATGGCAAAGCCGGGCAGGACCCTCGTCGCCCCGAGGTGATCGCCCACCGGGGCGGGCCCAACTCCAAGAGCTACCCCGAGAACACCCTGCCGGCGATGGAAGCGGGCTTCAAATCCTCCGACGCCATCGAGATCGACATCGCCTCGGCCAAAGACGGGATCGTGGTGTTCCATGACAACAATCCCAACAACGTCACCGTCTCCATGGCCCGCAACCTGGGGTTGGAGGCCTCCAACGACTGGCGTCCCGTCTTCCCCGACATCGGCTCGGACGCTCGCGGCAAGCGCATCGATGAGTTGACCGTGGCCGAGGTGCGCAAGAACTACGGCTATGAGCAGAACCCAACCCACTCGCTGGCCGCCAACCTGCTTGGCTCGGGCCTCAACCACGCCCTGCGGGCCCCTGGCACGGCCCTGAACTTCCTGGGCAAGTATGCCCGCATCGGCGATTTCAATCCCCTGGGCTGGGCCGGCACGGCCCTCAACTACACCGCCGATAACCTGGGCAAGCCCATCGTGGACGGCCTGGTCAAAGGTCTGGATCAGGCCGTCACCGGCACCTGGAATGGCCTCAAGACGGCTGCCAACGGCATCGGCTCGGGAGTGAGCAATATCTTCAAGGGGAACATCGGCAAGGGTCTCGGTCAGATCGGCTCCGGCTTGCTCAAGGGCGCCGGCCAGGTGATCACGGGCATCGGCAAAGGGATCGGCAGCTTCTTCTCCGGCATCGGGAAGGGGATCGGGAAGTTCTTCAAAGGCCTGTTTGGCTAAAGTGAAGTGCTGAAGGTTTTGCAGCAACTTGCGCCGACAGACTTGTCTGGAGGCGCCCCCGAAAGATAGGCAAAACCTTCAGCATGTAACGCCCAACACATGCACCTAGACGATCCCGGCTCGCGTCGGGATAAGGGATAAAGTCTGCAACAAGGACCGGGTATTTTTCATGGCCGACCTCTTCATCCGTCCCGAGTTTCGTCCCGCCGTGGGAGGCCCTCAGGCCCCCCTGCGCTCCCTGCCCGGCCCGGTTGCCCAGGGCCCCGGTCAACTCCCCCCGGCCCAGGACCAGATCGACCTGAGCCTGCGCAAGTACGACCCCGAGAAACTCCTGGCCGAAAAGAGCAACGAGAAATATGCCCGGGAAAAAGGCCTGGACGAGAAGGGCGTCCACGAGAAGCTCGCCCCCGAGAAGAGCTTTGGCGAGAAGGGCGAGCACGAGAAGCGCTCGCGCGAGAAGTACGCCGAGAAGGAAGCCGACAAACGCACTCAAGAGAAAGAGCTGGAGAAGTTCCGCGAGGACAAGAATCCTGGTGAGAAGCTGACCCGCGAGAAACTCGGCGACGAGAAGCAGGGCGAGAAGGGCCGCGAGAAGCTCGGCCAGGAGAAAGAGCTGGAGAAGATTCAGGCTGACAAGAACGCCTACGAGAAGCAAGGCGAGAAGGGCGCGGCCGAGAAGCTGGGCGAGAAAGAGCTCGAGAAGATTCAGGCCGACAAAGGTCAGACCGAGAAGCTGGGCCTGGAGAAGGGCCCGGTCGAAAAGCAGAACGTCGAAAAGGGACCCTACGAAAAGCAGGGCGGCGAGAAAATTCCGGTCGAGAAGTTCGCCCCCGAGAAGGGCCCGGTCGAGAAACAGAACGTCGAGAAGGGACCTTACGAGAAGCAGGGCAGCGAGAAGGTCCCCTTCGAGAAGCTCGCCCCCGAAAAGGGTCCCGTCGAGAAGCAGAACGTCGAGAAGGGACCCTACGAGAAGCAGGGCGGCGAGAAGGTTCCGGTCGAGAAGTTCGCCCCCGAGAAGGGCCCGGTCGAGAAGCAGAACGTCGAGAAAGGGCCTGACGAGAAGCTTCCCTTCGAGAAGTTCGCTCCCGAGAAGGGCCAGTTCGAGAAGCAGAGCATCGAGAAGGGACCCGCCGAGAAGGAGATCGAGAAGTTCCGAGCCGACAAAGACCCCTTCGAGAAGCTTGGTCTCGAGAAGCAGGGCGACAAGCAGATCGAGAAGTTCGCCCCCGAGAAGCTCGGCCCGGAGAAGCAGCCCGAGAAGCTCGGGTTCGAGAAGCAGCCGGGCGAGAAGCTGGGTTTTGAGAAGCAGCCGGGTGAGAAGCTGGGCCAGGAAAAGCAGATCGAGAAGTTTGCTCCCGAGAAGCTGGGCCAGGAGAAGCAGATCGAGAAGTTCGCCCCCGAGAAGCTGGGCCTCGAGAAACAGCCCTCCGAGAAGTTCTTCGAGAAGGTCGCCGTGCTGGAGAAATCCTTGCTCGAGAAAGACCTGGAAGTTCTTCCTCTGGACTCGCGCCTGGCCACGGCGGCCCCCTCCAGCCGGTTCTTCGTCTGACGGGTCGCACGCAGGTTTTGGACCCGGTCCTCGCGCACCCTGCCAGAGGATGCACGGGGTGAAACGCGGTGGCTGACCCGACGGTACTGCTCTACGGCAGTGCGGACAACCCGTCCCTGGGCTTGCTGCATCAGGGCCTGACCCAACGAGGCCGGCGCCGCAGCCTGTTCATCTTGCAGGAGAACTTTCCGTTTTCGGTGGGGATCTACCTCAAAGTGGGGCGTGGCCTGCACGGGGCCCTGCTGCTCGGCCAGGAGGAGCTCTCCCTGAGCGATCTCTGCAGCGTGGCCCTGGATGGATTCGTCATTTCGCCCGCCGGGCTGACCGAATTCTCCGCCCAGGATGCCCAGTATCTGCAGACCGAGAGCTGGGCTTGCCTGATCTCGATGTTTCATCAGCTCTCGCGCCACTGCCTGGTGGCCAACCACGTGGTGCGTCGCGACTACCTCACCTCTCGCTGGGCCGAGTTGAACCTGCTGTGCGAGTGTGGACTGGCGGTGCCGAGGGCGCTGGTGACCAGCCGCCCCGAGTCAGCCCGAGAGTTCTACGAGAGCCTGGCTGGCAGGGTCATCTGCAAGCCGGTGGCGGGCACCGCCCCGGTCTTCCGGGAAGTGTCCCCGGACGACCTGGAGAACCTTCACCGCCTGACCCTCTGTCCGGTGCACTATGAGGAGATGCCCGAAGGTTGGGCCTGCCGCCTGGCCGTCGTGGGGGGGCAGTTCTACCAGCTTCCCGAGGGCACCCCGCCCCCGGCCGAGGTCCTGGAAGGTGTGACCCTGGTGTGCCGATTCCTGTCCCTGTTCCTGGCCGAGTTCTCCCTGCGTCAGCTGGGACCGAGATGGATCGTGACCGGCCTGCGCACCTTTCTCTCGCCCGAGGCCCTGGGCCAACCTCACGTCCTCGAGGCGGCCTGCGCCTTGCTCGAGCAGGAGTCGGCCTCGTGATCCTCCTCTTCGGCCCCCTCAGCGACCCCATGATGCGCTCGGTGGGCGCCGCTCTCCAGGCCCGCTCGCACCCTTTCGTACGCCTCAACAGCGAGGAGGTCCCCAACACCGTTCGCTTCGAGCTGAGGCTGCCCGAGCGCGAAGGAGCCTTTTTCTTCTCCGAGGGCGACCCGCTGGCGCTCTCTCAGGTGCGGGCCATCTATCATCGGGTGGGCTTCTCCAACTTCGAGGTCTACAAGGAGTACTCGCCCGACGAGGTGGCCTTCGTCAATTACGAGTGCCAGAGCGCCTTCCACGGTTGGCTCAACTGCCATCCGGGGCTGGTCATCAACCGCCCGGTGGCCTCCGGCAGCAACGCCTCCAAGCCCCACCAGATCGCCCTGGTGGAAGAGCTGGGGCTGGCCATCCCCAAGACCATGGTCACCAACCTGCCCGAGACAGCCCGCGATTTCTACGACTTCGTGGGCGGCCAGGCCATCTACAAATCCATCAGCTACGTGCGCTCCATCGTCCAGGTCATGAAAGAGGAGGATCTCGACCGGTTGGACACGCTCAAGAACTGCCCCATCCAGATTCAGGAGCGGATCGAGGGCGTGGACGTGCGGGTGCACGTGGTGGATGAGCAGGTCTTTCCCACCCGCATCCTGGCCAGCGAGAGCGACTACCGTTACGACAAGGCCGCCGAGCTCGAGCCCTTCGAGCTGCCCGAGGAGCTGGCCCAGGCCTGTCGCAACGTGGCGGGCGCGCTGGGGCTGGTGCTGGCCGGCATCGACCTGCGCCTCACGCCCGAAGGCAAGGCCTACTGCTTCGAGGTCAACCCCTCTCCCGCTTTCGCCTGGTACGAGGACCGCACCGGCCAGCCCATCGCCGCGGCCCTGGCCGACCTCTTGATCCAGGCCTCCCTCAGCGCACCCGGTCCTTGAGGATCAAGAAGGGCTTTTCGACCGCAAAGTGCACCACCATCGCGGCCACCAGCGAGACCGCCGTGAAGACCAGCAGGTAGAGGGTGAAGAAGCCGGGCTCGGCCGGGAAGCGCTCGAAGGGGGCCGGGCGGTCCAGGAAGAGCCAGAGCAGGTCGAGCACCGAGCGCATGAACAGCATGTGCACCAGATACAGTGTATAGCTCAGCCGACAGAAGACGAGCAGAAAGTAGCTGTTCCAGAAGGCCGCTCCGGGCACTTTCGGGCAGAGCAGCATGCCCAGCATCAGCGTTCCGAAGGAGAGAGCCAGCGCGTCCGGGGTCAGAACCACGTTGACCAGGGTCAGCTCTTTGACCAGAATGCTCGAGCCCAGCAGCCAGAGGCAGGCAACCAGCCCCATCCAGAAGAGGAGTGGCCCGCTGCGGGTCGCGTTCAACCAGCCGTAGGAGAGCCGGTGGTGATAGAGCCAGGCCACCAGGGCGCCGATCAGGAGCGAGTCGCAGCTCATGTGGAAGGGGCTGCGCAGCCACAGGAAGTAGGTCAGGTGGTTCAGCTCATGCTGCCAGGCCAGGAAGCCGAACAGGCGGCACAGCGGTGAGATGCAGATGCAGACAAGCAGCAGCCAGATCCCTCGCCCCTGCCCCAGGCGGAGAAAGAGCAGCATCAAAAGGGGAACCAGCAGGTAGAACTTCTCCTCCACCCCCAGCGACCAGAAGGCCACCACGAAGTCGGAGTGCAGGTAGTCCTGCAAAAAGAGCAGGTGATAGGTCAGCCGCCACCACCAGTGGAAGGGGCTGACAGGGTAGAGCGGCACCAGGCCCAGGGCCACCACCAGCAAGACGGCGTAGTAGGCCGGAACGATGCGCAGCAGGCGCTTGAGCCAGTACTTGCGCAGGGAGATCTGGCCTCTGCGCTTGAGCAGGTAGTGAGTCATCAGAAAGCCGCTCAGGACAAAGAAGAGATCCACCCCGGCCCAACCGTTGAGCAGCGGGATCATCAGGTCCCACGAGCCGATGGGGAACATGGGCGTGAAGGTGGTGTCGAAGCCGATGGCGCGACCGGCGTGGCGCCCCAGAACCATCAAGATGGCGATCCCGCGCAACCCGTCCAGAGCGGGAATGGCTCCCGGCAGGCGCTCGAAGCGGAAGTAGGAGCCCAATCAGCCGTTCACGACCGCCGAGAGGTCCTTTTGGATTCCAAGGTTCTGCTGGATGGCGGGTTTGCGAACCTTCCAGATGTAGGCATCCACGATGTAGTGGTGGAAGTTGATCCCCTGATAGGCCACCACGGCCCAGCCCTGCTGGGTGACCAGCACCGGCAGGAGCAGGGGCGCAAGACGTACCGACAGCAGCTCGACAAGGCCGTAGAAGGCGAACGTGATGGCCACGCAGACCGCGAAGTAGAGCCACAGGAAGCGGGTCTGGCTGATGAAGGACAAGAACTTATGGCTCGGATCCACCTGGTTCTTGAACCGGTTATTGTTGAAGAGCCAGACGATCAGGATGTACTGGGAGTTGTGCCACGTATTCACCACCAGCCATCCGAAGGTGATGTCCTCGATCCAGTAGTAGCCGACGATGAACACGACAACGTGACTGATCAGGTAGGCCACCTGGGGGAAGGTGACCTTGCCATCCAGGGCCCGCAAAATGATGCTGATCACCCACATCACCAGGCAGACCAGGGCCACCGCCCCCACCGCCGCCAGGGCCGTCAGATCGACCGGGATAGCGAAAAAATTGGAGCTCAGGAACTGCTGCTGGGGGTTCTGGATGTGCTGATAGGAGCGGTACATGATGCCGAACAGGGCGATGGAGTAGAGCATCGCCGAGGTGACCCAGTCATCCAGGCGGCCCACCGGCGGGCCCTTGCGCTGGTAGATGCGCGAGACGCCGTAGCTCTGCCGCGTGTAGTGATACCACTGCCAGTAGAGGTAGATGGAGGTGACCATCATCCGGCCCTTGCTGAACCAGACCACGGCCGCCACCCCAAGCATCACCAGCCAGGGCAAGACGAAGACAAAGAACCGGTTCTGCTTGAGGCTGTCGGTGTCAAAGCAGATGCGAGTGTAGGTGGCGATGACGTGGTGCGAGCCCAAGAGCCACACGTCGGCCAGCAAGAGGGCCGGAAAGAGGGCAGGATACTCCGTCACCGCATAGCCCGCTGAGAGCGCTAGCAGGGCGCACCCGAAGATCAGAACGCCGTCGAAGACGGGCCCTCGGATCTGTCCGTGGGTGATCGAGGTGGAGAGGGCCATGCCAGGAATTTACGCCCCGGCCCCATCCGGTCCCTGCGCCAGAACCGATCAGGTGGCCCGATTTGCTCTGGATGTAGCCGGGCTGGAGGCAGCCTGGTAGAGGCCGCTTTCCCGCCCTGGACGCAAGCACTGGGCTGCATTCCCTTCCAGGCCAGGATGAATTCTGTGCTATACTTGCAGTATGCGCGGGCGGCGGGGGTTCTCGTTGGTCGAGACTCTGATCATTGTTGTTCTGGTCGGTGTGCTGGTTTCGCTCGTTGCAGCACGTTTCTCTCGAGCCCGTGGAGCGGCTTCCGCTCAGGGCCTGGCCGAGGCGGTCTCGCAGGAATTTGTGTGGGCCCGTCAGCGAGCTCGCTCCACCGGTGTGCCTGTAGCCATCGTCTTTCCCAGCCAGGGAGGGACCAAGGCTCACACGCAGTCGCTCTACGTTCTCGAGGGGCAGGCCACCCCCCGAATCACCCGCGTCAAGCGTTACGGGGGAGACTTCCAGGGTAGCGGACTCTTCGTGGGAAGCTGGAGCCTCAACCCTTCCCTCCTGTCCGACCCCTCGGCTCTCAACGCGCGGGTTCAGCCTGACCAGGCGATCCGCTCTCAATCCTTCGATGTCTCCGCCTGGGGGGCTCCCTTTCCCCAGGACCCCTGCTTTGTCTTCACCCCTTCCGGGGCCCTGGTCTCCAACAACCAGGTTCACTTCGATGGGGCCTACCACATCGTGGCCTGCGCCGGGATCGAGTACACCTCGGCCGCGGTCGCCGGAAGTCCATCGGCGACCCCCACCCTGGTGGGTCAATGCTTCACCATCAACGTCTCGCTGCTGGGAGAAGTCAGCCTCAGCAACGGTTTCACGGCCAGCAGCGGGGGCATCCCCGAGCGTGCCGATCTGGGTTTTGTCTCGCCCCCGGCCCTGCCCCCCAATCCGGTGACCGGTGCCAATCAAAATCCGGTCATCAGTCTGGTGGAGGTCTTCCCCGTGCCCGTGGCCGCCAATCTCCCGGCCGGAGTGGATGCGACCGTCGACCTGTCGGGCTACCTGACCTTTCACGTGCGCGCCAGCGATCCGGATCAGGACCCGCTCAGCATTCGCTGGCAGTGTGCCCAGGGAACCATGTCGTCACCCGAGCTGGTGGCCATGCAATGGGACGGCACCGCCTGGGACCAGACCTGGGAGTGGCGCCCTCCGCTGGGAGCCCCGGTGGGTGCGGTCTACACCCTCAATTGCGAGGTCGTCGATGGTCGCGGAGGTCTGGCCGTGGGTACGCTGGGGGCGAGCGGTCAGGTGCAGGTCATCTCCGGGGGGAAGATCGCATTTCGGTCCGATCGCAGCGGTCAGCGGGACATCTTTGTGATGAACCCGGATGGAACCGAGGTGACCAACCTGACCAACACCCCCCTTCGCAATGAGAGCTTCCCGGTCTGGTCGCCAGACGGGACACGCATCGCCTTCACGGCTCCAGGCGCCACCACGATGGCTCAGGTCTGGGTCATGAACGCCGATGGCAGCGACGAGCAGATGCTGACCACCCACGCCTTCGAATGTCAGAATTTGAGCTGGAGTCCGGACGGAACCAGGATCGTCTACTCCCTCCTCAATCCCACGACCGATCTGAGGGCCGTCAACGCGGATGGCAGCAATGACCGTTTCCTGCTCCAGAATCCAACCGATGGCTGGGTGGAGACCTGCTGGCATCCCGATGGCCTGGTGGGGCTGGTGGGGCGCAATGGAGGAGCGGTCGGGGTCCAGGAAGACCTCTTCTTGCTCGCTCCCGACGGAACGCTGGGAGCCAACATGACCGCCCTGTCGACCGACGACGAATACGCCGCCTTCTCGCCCGACGGGCTCTCGGTGGCCTGGCACACCTCCAGGGACGGAAACTTCGAGATCTACGTGGCCGGCTTCAACGGCTCGGCCTTCACCGGCCTTCTCAACCTGACCACTCACGGCGCCAATGACAAAGAGCCCAGCTGGTCTCCCGACAGCCAGCGAGTCGCCTTCACCAGCACCCGTGTGGGAGGCGGTAACCAGATCTTCGTCACCGACCTGGGTGGAGTGACCAGCCAGCTGACCAACGGTCCCGGCGCGTGTGACATGCCCAACTGGGGAAGGCCCCGTTGAGTCGTCGCGCCACGACCCTGACCGAGACCCTCATGGCCATCTTCTTGCTGCTGGCCGGCATGCTGATCGTCATCAACCTTCTGCACGCATCCCTGCGCCATCAGGCCCGCATCGAGAAGCGGGCCCTGTCGGTGCAGCTGGCCCAGCTCACGCTGGACAGAATCCGCGCCTGGGCCTGGGAGAAGACTGCGAGAACCTACAATTTCCACTCCAACTGGGCCTTCTACAACGGGGTCGCGCTGACCGATCCAGCTTACCCGGGGCTGACCGCCCGGGTGGACGTGAACCCGGGTGGCCGTTCCCTCTTCTCGCCCGCCTCCAGCCTGGAGCAGACCTACTCGGGCCTTCCCCGGGAGATGACCCGGGCGGTGGTGCCGGTTCGGGTCCGGGTGGACCAGTCGGGCAGCGACTCGGTCACTCTGTTCACTTACGTGGGGGAGCCGCCTCTCGAGCTTCAGCCCCTGACCATCACCGGTGCCGCCGGACCTCTGGCTCAGGACGCCAGCGTGACGCTCCAGGTCTCGGCCACCGACCTGGCCGGCAATCCGGTGCAGGGTTTGAGTTACTTCTGGTCGGTCGAGCCGACTGGCCCCAATCCCGGGCTGGGGACGCTGGTGACCGACCTGGACGGGGACGGCCTCCCGGAGCGTCCCCGGGACGGAAGCCAGATCGACTTCCAGCACCGCTACCGGCGGGCAGATGGCACGGCCTGGCGACACAAGGATGGCCAGTGTCGAGTGATCGCTCGCACTCGCCAGTACGGCCGCACCGTAACGGGCGAGGTGGTGCTCGACTTGAGCCCGGGGCCCCTCCCATGAAGCGGGGCATGACTCTGGTCGAGTGCCTGGTCACGATGTTCTTGCTGATGATCGTGCTCGGCGCCGCCCTGGAGCTGGTTCGGAGCTATTCCGGAGTGCTGCGTTACTCGTCCAGCAAAGACAGGACCCTGCAGGCCGCCCTGGTGGCCCTGGAGCAGATTCGCACCGAGCTCGCTCAGGGCCACCAGCTGATCTCTCCCGCCGGACCTGCCAGCGTTCCGCACCTGGAGTTCCGCAAGCTGTCCCCTGCTCGGGCACTACCCTCGCCCCCCGAATCGGCCCTGCCAGGCTGGGCGCCGCATCCGGCCAGTGACGAGGTCCTGGTTCGCTATGAGGTGACCAGTGACAGGCTTCAGCGCGAGGTTGTGAAGCCGGGCGGGAGCACCACCAGCCTGGCCCTGGCCAGCTCCATCACCGGGCTCTCCACCCGAATGGTCCCCAACGGCAATGTGGAGGTGGTCGTGTCCATCCGAGAGGACAAGCAGGTTCGGGCTCTGACCACGGAGGTGTTCCTGCTGTGGCTGCGTTGAGACGCCGAGGCTTCATCATGGTTCTGTCGCTGCTCTTGATGGTGGTGCTGCTGCTGCTTGCCATGGGCCAGCTGAGCGCCCGTGAGGCTCAGTATCGAGCCGCCATCCAGGCATCCGCGGCGGCCCAGGCCCTGGCCCTGGCCGAGGCCGGCCTGGAGGATGCCAGGGTCAAGCTGAACCGGGACGAGGACTTCCCTCCGCAAGGCGCCGAGGACCAGGATTTGTTCTGCTTCAGCGAGGTGGTTCTGGACCTGGACGACACCACGGTGATCGGTCGCTACGACGTGACCGTGGACCTTGGCTGGGCGGGCGGCGAGACGCGGATCATCCGCATCTCGAGCGTGGGGCTGGCGGGCCCGGTCGGGGCCCCCCTGGCCCGGCGCAAGCTCACGATCGAGCTGGATTTCTCGGAGACGATTCGGGGGACGACCACCACCAACCCCGACTACTTCCGCATTCTGCATAGGGAAGATGAAGGAGCGTTCTGAAGGGTAGGGATTACAGGGTAAGAACCGAACAACGAGCGGTGCCGAACCTTCCCATCCAGGAAGCCCGTTATTCCGGCGACCTGGAGCTCCTTGACCGGATCCAGGCAGACCCCGACCTGCGCAGTCAGTTTCAGCGGATCGAAGTGTTGCGCAGCCGAAGCCTCCTGCGTTCTCAACTCCTCAGCAGCGCGGTGCGCGTGCAGCCAAGCTTCATCCCCGAACTGGCCAATCTCGTGGCCCGGGTCTCGGAGCATTTCCTGGATGATAAACCGGTCGAGGCCTATGTCTTTGGCTCATCCGACGTCAATGCGTTCATCGCAGATCTGTCGCGCCATCGAGTCATCGGTTTGAGCTCGGGAGCGCTGACGACGCTGACCACGGCCGAGCTCGGTTTTGTGGTTGGGCATGAGATGGGCCACGTCGTCTTTGGTCACGTCGATCTCAGTGTCGGAACGGTCTTGAAGATCGGGAACCTGTCGCCCGAGCAGGCCCGACTGCTCCACTCCTGGCAGCGAGCCTGCGAAATTTCAGCCGACCGTGCCGGGCTGCTGTTCTGCAACTCGCTGGCGGTGGGCGCCAACGCTCTCTTCAAGACTCTGGCCGGACTGCCCCTGCCGGGGGTGCAGGTCGACCCCTACGAGTTCGCCGAGCAGTGGAGCAGCCTGGCCGACGAGGTCATGGAGCACGGCGGTCGGGAGTTCTGGCAGTTGGAGCACCCCTTCCCCCCCTTGCGCATGAAGGCCATGGAGATCTACTGGCGCGAGCGCGGCTCGGTCGCGGGCGAGGCCGAGATCGCGCGACTGCTCGGGATCATGGAGGACACCGCAGGTCCTCGCGCGGCCGGGACGGCCGGCCTGGCCGACCCGGTTCTGGCCCGTTTCCAATTCTGGGGCGGACTTTACGTCGTGCTTGCGGATGGTCCGCCCAACGGGTCCGAGCTCGAGCACCTGACCCAGAACCTGCCGGTCGGGATGGCGCTCAATCAGGTGCTGGACGAGTGCGGGAACAGTGCTCCCTACAGTATGGAGCGTTTCGCCGAGGCGCGTCGCAATCGCAAGACCAAGCTCTCGGCCACCGAGCTGCATCGCATCGTGCACGGCCTGGTCGCGGCCGCCCTGGCCGACGGGCCTTTGAACGACCTGGAACGGCGTCACCTGCACGATCTCGGGGCCGCGCTCGGTTTGCGCCCCGAGGCTGTGGATCTGGTCCTGGAGACTTCCTGAGGAGGACACTGGCATGTCATCAGTCAAGCAGACCCTGCAGATCCTGGAGAAAGTCGGCGAGATCGCGACGCTGGCAGGGCTCAAAGGCCATCTCGACGAGGAGGCCATGCGCTACTTCATCGGGATCGGGCTGGAGGGCGATCGCAAACAGGCGGTCTATATCCGAGACACGACCAGGAGCGAGGACCACCAGATCGTGACCATTTACTCGCCTTGCCTGATCGTCAAGAAAGGCTTCTTCTCGGGCGTTTCCAAGAACCAGGCCGTGGAGCTTTTGCGCCTCAATGAAGCTCTGCACTTTGCCCGCTATGGCATCATCGATACCGAAAAAGAGAGCATCGTGGTAGCCAGCGTGGATCATCTGCTGGACACGCTCGACCCTCAGGAGTTCGAGGCCAGCGTGTTCTGCGTGGCTCAGGCCGCCGATATGTACGAAAAGAAGTTCGGTAAGGACGAGTTCTAGAGGGCCTGTCCCTCTTGCCTGGAAAGCCAACGGATCCTGGAAGGACCGCCGGCGATGCCTCAGTCAAAGGCTTCAGAAGCACCCCTCCGTGGCAAGGGCGCTCGCGCGAAGGCGTCACTCCGGCTCTTCCGAGTCGCTCTTGAGCCGTTTGCGTAGATCGCGCCAGCTCTTCGTCCGGGGCTTCTCGGGCTCGGCTTCGGACACATCCCCTGTCTCGCCCATCTTCTTCTCGAGCAGACGGGAGGCGCCGAACTTGATCTTGCCAGGGCGCTCAGCCTGGGCCTCGGCTTCCCCGGCCGGCACGGCCACGGGCTCGGGCTCGGGCTCGGGCGCCTGAGCTTCCACCGCGGGCTCCGCAGCCGCGACTTCGGGCGCGGGCACCGGCTCCCTCTCCTCTGCTTGAGCTTCCACCGCGGGCTCTGCAGCCGCGACCTCGGGCTCGCTCGCCGGCTCCTTCTCCTCCGCCTGAGCCTCCACTGCGGGCTCCGCAGCCGCGACCTCGGGCTCGCTCGCCGGCTCCTTCTCCTCTGCCTGAGCCTCCACCGCGGGCTCCGCAGCTGCAACCTCGGGCTCGGGCGCCGCCTCCACCGCGGGCGCCTGCTCCTTCTCCTCCGGCTCCACCGCGGCCGGCTCCTCGGGAGCGACCTCGGCTTCTTCCACCTCGACGCGAGCCTCGATCACGGGCCCGGCGACCACGGTCTCCCCCTCACCGTCGGCGGCCGCCTCCTCGTCCTCGGCTCCGCTCCACTTGCGGCGCAGGGCCGCGGCCCGGGCCACCACGCGCTCGTAGAGGTCGATCCCCTGCTCGGCCTGCAGCCGGCGGGCTTCCTCCTCGGAATCGAAGGGCTCCACCCCCAGCGTCTTGAGCCGCTCCACCAGCGTCTCCAGGGATGCCTTCTGGTGGCGGTAAAACGTGCTGGCCCTCAGGCGCACGAAACGCCAGCCCACCCGCTCGAGCACGGTCTCGCGGTAGATGTGCTGGGAGAGCTTGCCGGGCGGATAATCGCGCTCGCCGTCGCACTGCACCGCCACCCGGCCCCCACGCCCCTCGACCACCAGGTCGAGCTTGTAGGTGCCCACGGCGTGGTGCACCAGCACCCGGTAGCCCTGGTCGGTGAGGTGCTTGTAAACCGTCTCCTGGAAGTGGAACTCGAACTCCGGCTCGGCCACCTGCGCGGCCTGCTTCTCGGTCAGAACATACGGATTCTGAGCGTGCCGGATCAGCTTGAGGCGAAGATCCCCTTCTTTGAGGTCGCTGTCGGGATCCATCGAGTAGACCACCCACATCTGGTTGCGGGCGCGGCTGGCGGCCACGTTGAAGCGCTTGACGAACATCTCCTGGGTGCGCAGGGCCAGAGGGCCGTCCGGGGCCGTGTCTACCAGCGAAAGGAAGACCACGTCCCGCTCGTCGCCCTGGAACTGGGCCGGGGTGCCGCACACCACCCTGCGCTTGCCGTACTCGGTCAGGTTGAGGTGGCGGGTGAGCAGTCGGTCGATGGCCAGGGCCTGCTCCTCGCCCACCATGCTGATCACGCCCATCGAGGCTCCGGCATACTCCGGCTGCTCGCAACCTGCGGCCAGCAACGAGGCCACCTCCAGCGCCTCCTCGTGGTTGACCCGCTTGGCCGGCTCGGTCACGTGCACCCGGTGGGCCACCGTGGCGGGAGCCACCTTGACCCCCGAGCGCTCGCGCAGCGGCTGGACCTCGCCCTGATAGCACAGGTTGTTGGAGAAGGCGATGATCTCGGGCACCGAGCGGAAGTGCTCCAGCAGACGGATGGTGCCGCCGAACGAGCGCCGCGCCAGGTCGTAGACCGAGGTCTTGCCGTCGAACAACTCGCTGTTGGGGACCTCCTTGAGATAGCGGTCGATCAGCGACTCGATGGCCTGGGCTGACTGGCCCACCTGCTCGGGGCTGACCTGCTCGTGGTCTCCGACCACCAGCACCTCACGCCCGAGCGCGAAGGCGATCAGGCTGGTCAGATCGGACTGGCTGGCTTCGTCCAGGATGACCACGTCGAACAGGGTCTCTCCCGGCTTGTAGCTCTCGGCCACGCGGGCGATGGGCATGATCCAGACCGGCACCGACTCGCGGCATTCGGACAGGCGCTCGCGGGCCTTGGCCTTCAGAAGGGGAGCCCTCTTCCCCTTGCCGCTGCCGATCTTGCGCATCAGGTCGAGCCAGCCGATCAGCGACTGCTGCTGGCGAATTCCGGTTCGGCGCAACTGGGCCGACCAGGTCAGGTTCTCCACGAAACTGGCGGTGGCGTCCTGCAACTGCTGGCGCAAGCGCATGATCTCCTGCTGCAACTCGTCCAGGTTCTGCTCGGCGAAGCTGTCGAGCAGCTGAGCCCACTGTCGGTGCTGCCAGGCCACCTCTGGGTCGCCGGGAGGCTTGGGCTGGTTGTGGGGCGGGGTGCGCTCGAAAACGGCCTCGGCCCAGCCGGGAGCCTTCTGCTTGAGGCGCTCGAGGTAGGCGTCGCGGCGCAGTTTGTGGGCCTTCTGCTGGTGCAGCACCACCAGGCGGTTCCAGGCCTCACCGTAACGTTCGGGATCTTTGGCCTGAACCGCCTCGCGCAGGCGGGCCACCACCTTGCCGTGATCCTCCTGCTCGGGCACGTCGAGCAGGTTGAGCAGATCCTCCCGCTGTTTGTCGAGCAGGCGGCACTCGACCCAGGCGGTGCGGGCCTCGACCACCGGCTCGAGGTGGTCCTTGAGCGTGTCCTTCAGTCGCAGGATGTCGCCCTGAGGGGCCGAGTTCGGGGGCACGCGCTCTTCCACGATCTCCCAGCGCAGGCCGGCCTTTGCCATGGCATTCTTGCACTCGGCCCAGGTATCCGTCCAGTTGAGACTCTTGAGGATGCGGGCCACGTGCTGGGCGCAGGTGTCCTCGGGACGCTCGCCCAGCTCGGCGGCGGTGGGAACGCTGGCGGTGCCCTGGCTCATCGAGAGCCAGCGACCCACCTGGCGATCCCAGCGGGCCTTGAGTTGCTCGCGTTTCTGGGCCATCGAGATGAGGGCGCCCACGGCTTCCATGTCGTCGGCCGTCTTGGGAGCCCCGCCGCCCACGCGAATGCCGGCCAGCAGCTTCTTCCAGTTGCCCTTGGTAAACAGCTCGATGCCGGTGATGGACTTTCCGGCCCGCAGGTGGGCCACGATCTCAGCGCAAGCGGTAGCCTGCGCGGCCAGGGGCATGTCCGACTGGAGGGTGGGCCCAACCGCCAGCACCTGGCGCTCCAGCGCGCCGATCTCCGTGCGGGCTGTCTTGATGACGTCCACCAGGTCCTGCCACGATTGGCGATGCTCGCCCCCGGCCAGGCCGGCCCGGATGACTTCGCGCTGGAGCACGTCCGCGTCCGCCAGCGGTCCCAGGGCGGCTTGAACCGCTTCGCGCAGATTTCTGAGGCTCTCAAGGTCCTGGTCCGATCCGGTCCAGAGCCCCGCCTCGAAACGCTCCGACTTCTCTTGCAGCATTCTGCGCCGCTCCAGGTCGGAGCTGAAGCGCCGCTCGGAGGGAACCTCCTCCAGCGGGGCCAGGCGCCCCTGCAGGTCATGCTCGTCCTGAGGGGTGATCAGGCTGTTGAGCGCATAAAGTTCGGTGATCTCATCCGGGGTCAGGGGCAGCGCGCCCCCGGGAGGGACAGGACCCTGGATCCAGTCGTGCAGGCCGCGGCCTTCGGCGATCTCCTGGGCGGCCCGGGTGGGATGAATGCTCTCGCCGTCCAGGCGGGGGATAGGCTCATATTCGGCCGTGCGGGCCTCGACCAGGCGCTGCTCGGCGGCTGCCAGGCGGCTCTTGATGTCCATCCGGCGCTCGCCGTAGGTGTTGGCAAGCCGCTCGAGCTCCTCGGCATCGCTGGAGGAGAACAGGTTGACCATGCCCTTGACAGCCTCTTCGAGCTGGGCCTGGCTCTCGCTCTCGTTGTCGAGGACGCTGACGCACAGGGGGCGCACCTGAGGGCTGATCATCTCGCGCACGACGCGCAAAGCCTTGGTGCGGTGGCTGGTGACCAGCAGGCTCTTGCCCTCGGCCAGCAGGTGACCGACCAGGTTGGCGATGGTGTGGGTCTTGCCGGTGCCGGGAGGACCCTGCACCAGCACGGTCCCGTGGGCCGCCAGACGGCCGGCCACGCGCTCTTGCTCGGGGTTGGCCGGCATGGTGTAGAGGGGGTCCACGTTGCTGAGCGGATCGACCCGGGTGCTCGGGCCCCTGGATTCGACGATGTCCCCTTCCAGGTCGATGTCAAAGCCGACCACGCGCACCAGCGCGGGGGGCAGGACTTCCAGCCCGGGCAGGGCTTCGAGGAAGGCCTCGATGGCCGAGGAGAAGCCCAGCGACCGGCTGCCCAGGTAGAGCACCGGCTCGCGAGAAAGTTGCACCTTCGCTTTGGCCGGGCCGAGATCGGCCAGTTTGGCGGCCACCCTGACTCCTGGCCACAGCCTGTCCAGCAGGCTGCCCAGCGGGTCGGAGTCCTCGGTGTTGCCCAGAATCTGGCGACACTCCTGGGATACGTCCGGGGTGAATTCGAAGCGCTGCATGAGCGCGCTGTAAAGCCCGGGCTCGCGATCGGTCTCGCGGAAGGTGAATTCGGCCCGCTCGGCCTCGAACTCGAGGGTGAGCCTCTGCAGCACCAGGGGATGGTCCACCGCCCCCTGGTCGTCCTTGACGCGCACCAAGCCCAGGCCGACCACCAGCTCGACCGTTTCGGACTCGCGCTCGAGTCGTCCCCACACCTCCAGCAGGCGGTCGAACAGGTCGTTCACGTCGTTGGCTGCCAGGGCCGGTTTTTCCCACTCCTTGCGGCTTTTGAGCCAGGTCTCGAGGGCGGCCGGGCGGGCCTGGTCGGCCTCGAAGGGTACCATGGAGCCACCCTTCTTCTTGCGCACGAAGGCGGTCACGGTTCCGTCCAGCCGATCCCAGCCGGGTTTGAGCCAGCCCTCCAGGGCTTCGGGAAGCGAAGGACAGGGCACGTCCTTGGGACGGCGCACGCGCAAGAGGAAGTCTTCCGCCTCCTCCCGGGGGTCGAGGGGCAGGGGGCCAAGCTCGACGGCCGGATGCTCGGGCAACTCGCCCAGTCGAAGCTGGAAGGGATACTCCTCGAGATCGAGACAGGGCGGCGTGTTGAGCCGCTGGACAGCGAGCAGGTAATCGAACAGGCGGCGGATGCGCTCGCGGGCCTGTTCGCGGAGGTCGGTTGCGGAAGACATAAGCCGGGGGAGATTCAAAGCCAGGCGCCCGGTCTCCTACCGGAAAAGGCGGCGCGGTAACAAACTGGTTACAAACCCGCTGGGTAAAAGGGCTAGAAAGGAGGCGGAGGTACGCAGAGCATGCCGCAATTATTGGATCGACGTCAGGCCATGGGGCTGGCCCGGGCTATGCTGGGAGAGGATCGCAGCGCCGAGCTGGAAAGCCTGAGCTTGCTCTTGGGCATCGAGACCTGCCCGCAAGCCTGCTGCTGCGAGCGCAGCTGCATCCTGCTGCACCCCCACCTCGGCCCCCACGAGTGCTCTCAGGGCCACCTCTGGAGTCAGGGCAGCGCCGACTCGAGGTCTTCCAGCGTCACGTAGCGGTCCCAGCTGCGCACGACTTTGCCTTTGGAGTCCAGCAGCACCAGATAGGGGACGGCTGATCTGGGGTTGTACTTGCTGTACTGCTTGTAAGCCGGGCTATCCGTCTGATCGAGGTTGACCGGCACGCTCTCGACCCGGTGATCGGCCGTGAACTTCTCCACCGAGGGCTTCATCTTCGCGCTCCAGGGGCACCAGTCGGTTCGAAACCAGACCAGCTTGTAGCTCGATTGGGCCAGGGCCGGCCCGCCCATCAGCATGAGGGCCAGCAGGGTCATCACAGCGTTTTTCTTCACCTGAAGAGATTCTCGCGCCGATGGGCGCGTCCTTCGTGATCCCGCTTACAGAACTTCTTCTCCCGAGCTGGTAATCTGAATCCGGGGGATTTCCATGACCACGGGAGGCAGCATGGAGCATTCAGGAGCGTTCGACCGTTTCGGCTCGGCTCAACGCATCGACGCGACCTTCTTGCCAGCCAACTATGCCACCCGAGGCCTGGCCGCCGAGTTCTACAAGGATGGCCGGTTGCGCCGCTTCGGACAGCGCCAGCGGGGCGACTGGACGGGCTGGGTGCTCGAGCTGAGCCCGGGACTGCTGGGCACGGCCCGCCACCTGACCGCCCAGGGCGAGCAATCGAGCGAGGTCTGGGCCGATGGCCGGGCCGAGCTGTTCGGGCCGGACGGCGAGGGGCAGGCCAGCTGGATGGACTGGGAAGACTGGGTCTCGAGCTGGATCGGGCGCATCGTGGGCGCCGCGCGGCCCCGTCCCCAGCCTGTGAGCTGGTGGCGCAGGCTCATTCGAGCACTTGGACTTTCAAAGAGGTCACGCTGATTCGATAGACCTGGCCCTGCAGCGCGAAGCAGAAGGCCGGGGGTTGGCTGTCCGGCCCGAGCACCAGGCGAGGGCTGGTCAACTCCTGGTAGCCTGCCGTGGGAGGGCCCACGACCTGGAAGTAGACGATCAGGTTGGCCGTGCCCGTCTCGCGCGTCACGCTCAGGGTGACGCTGGTGGCCGCCGGCAGGCCGGCGAGCTCGAGCGGTCTGGGGATCTGCTCTTCTACCCAGAAGGCACGCTGATCGAGCAACTCGCTGCCCTGACGCATGATCTCGAGTTGCACCCGGTAGCGCCGAACTTCGGCGTGGGCCGGGCCGAGTGCAATGAGGCAGAGCAGGCAGGCTGAGAGAAGTTGCCGAGACAACGGCTACATCGGCTTGTCGGTAGGTGGAGCCACGGCCAGAACCTCGTGGCTGAGCCGCTCTTGATAGCTTTGCATCAGTCGGGTCACGTCCTCGTGGCTGTGGGAGGCCAGCACCAGCCCGGCATGAAAGTCCTCCGACAATCGCCAGACCACTTCGCCTGCATTGAAGACGCTCAGGTCGGGGGCTTGTTGGCGGGACAGACAGAGCAGCAGGCCGGCGTGGTCCTTGCGCTGAGCAGGCACCCGGTAGGGCTCGCCGCGCAGGTAAGCGGTCTCGAGCCGGGCCCACTCGCGCCACAGGTCGACGCCAGTGGCGGCCTCGACCTCGATGTCCAGGTGGGCGCCACAGACCCGGGCAGCCATCTCCAGGAAGTAGAGTCGCCCATCCTGGCCGTGGATGAACTCGGAGTGGGTGACGCCCCGCTCCAGGCCCAGGCCCAGCACGACGCGCTCGTTCATCTCGCGCACCTCCTGGAGCACCGGGTCCTGGTCGCTCATCGACTGGGAGAGGAACACGCCTCCCTTGTTCCACACGTCAAAGGGCGGGCGCCAGTAACGGTGGGGTTGGGCAAAGAGCATGCGGCCACCGTAGACGATGGAATCCACATGCAGCACCTGGCCGGGAACGTATTGCTCGAGCAGGTAGTAGGAGTGGTCGTCGCCCAACTCGCTGACGGCCTGCCAGACCTCGAGCTCAGAGTGGCACTTCTTGATCTTGACCGATCCGGCCTCGGAGCGCGGCTTGAGCACCCAGGGCGGGTTGACTCGTCGGGTGAACTCGTGGATCTGGTGGTGATTGAGCACGTGCACGAACTCGGGCTCGTTGATGCCCACCTCGCGAGCCTGCATGCGCATGGCCAGCTTGTCACGGAAGTAGCGGGCGGTGGTCTCGCCCATGCCGCTGATGCGCAGGTGCTCGCGCAGCGTGGCGGCCAGCTGCACCGAGTAGTCGTCCAGCGCGATCAGGCCGTCGAAGCTGCGGCTGCGGGCCAGATAGCTCACCGCGCGGGTCACGGCCGTCACGTTCTCCAGGTCGGGCATGAAGAAGCGCTCGTCCAGGATGTCGGGCCACGGCTTGTGGCGGACCGACTCCTCGGCCAGCAGCACCACCTTACAGCCCAGGCGGTGCAGCTCGTCCATCAGGCGGGCGCCCTTGAAGTAGTGAGCCAGCAGGAGGAAGGTTAGCGGTTTTTTCACCTGGTGCAAGACCTCGTTTCGTGGGAGAACCCCTGGCGCTGGCCAGGGGTTCTGTGGAGTGGACGGGTGACCGCGGAGAGCATCCGACGCTCAGCGCTCTCCGCGGTGCCCGCTGCTAGGAGCTGGCCTCGCTGGAGGCCGGCTCGGCGGTCTTCTCCTCGACGGCCGGCGCCGGAGCTGGCTTCTCGGCAGGGGCAGCCGCAGCTGCCCTGGCGGTTGCCTCGGCCTGGGCGGCCATTTGACCCCGGAAGCCACCCGAGCCGCCTGCGTGGATGCGCATTCCGTAGAACGAGCGCCACACGAAGTAGAGGCCGACGGCCAGGAAGACCACCGCCAGGGCGGTCTTCAGGCCGGCGTCCATCTCCAGCGCGATCTCCACGGCCAGCAGGCCGAAGAGGGTGGTGAACTTGATGATCGGGTTGAGGGCCACCGAGGAGGTGTCCTTGTAGGGGTCGCCCACGGTGTCGCCCACCACGGTGGCCTCGTGCAGCGGGGTGTTCTTGGCGTGTAGCTCGACCTCCACCACCTTCTTGGCGTTGTCCCACGAGCCGCCGGCATTGGCCATGTAAATGGCTTGATACAGGCCGAAGAGCGCGATCGAGACCAGGTAGGCCACGAAGAAGTAGGGGTTGAAGAAGGCGAAGGCCAGCGTCAGGGTGAGCACGGCGAAGAAGATGTTCCACATGCCCGCCTGAGCGTAGACGGTGCAGATGCGCACCACGTTGGTGCTGTCTTCCACCGAGGCTTTGGTGGTGCCCTCGAGCTTGATGTTGGCCTTGATGTACTCCACCGCCCGGTAGGCGCCGGTGGTCACCGCCTGCATCGAAGCGCCGCAGAACCAGTAGATGACCGCGCCGCCGGTCATCAGACCGAGCAAGATCATGGGGTCGACCAGGGCCAGCTTCTCCATGCCGGTGGTGCCGCCCTGAGTTAGCAGGAGGATGATCGAGAAGATCATCGTGGTGGCGCCCACCACGGCGGTGCCGATGAGCACCGGCTTGGCGGTGGCCTTGAAGGTGTTGCCGGCGCCGTCATTTTCCTCCAGGAAGTGCTTGGCTTGCACGAACTCGGGCTTGAAGCCGTAGTCCTTCTGGAGCTCGTTCTCGACGTCGGGGATGGTCTCGATGAGCGACAGCTCGTAGATCGACTGGGCATTGTCGGTCACCGGGCCGTAGCTGTCCACCGCGATGGTCACGGGGCCCATGCCCAGCATGCCGAAGGCCACCAGGCCGAAGGCAAACACGGGCGCGAACTTGATCATCTCGGGGGAGAGACCGAGCGAGGTGAAGTAGGCGATGGCCATCAGAAACATCATCGTCAGCCCCATCCAGAAGCCGCTGAAGTTGCCCGCCACCATGCCCGAGAGGATGGTCAGAGAGGCGCCGCCCTCCTTGCTCGAGTCGACAATCTCGGCCACGTGGGCCGACTTGGCGCTGGTGAAGACCTTGGTCAGTTCGGGGATGATGGCGGCCGACAGGGTGCCGCAGGAGATGATGATGGAGAGCTTCCACCACAGGTCGGGGTCCACCGCCAGGCTGGACAGCATCAGGTTGCTGACCAGGAAGGTGACGACGATGGAGACGGCCGAGGTGAGCCATACCAGGTTGGTGAGGGGCGCCTCGAAGTCCATCTTGTCAGCGTTCTGATACTTGCCCTTGGCCATCACGTCGTTGATGGTGTAGGAGGCCATCGAGGTGATGACCATCAGCACGCGCATCACGAAGATCCACACCAGCAAGGTGGCCTGGAGGGGGATGCTGCCGACGGCCAGGGTGATGAAGACGATGAGGGCCACGCCGGTGACGCCGTAGGTCTCGAAACCGTCGGCGGTGGGGCCCACCGAGTCACCGGCGTTGTCGCCAGTGCAGTCGGCGATAACGCCCGGGTTGCGGGCGTCATCTTCCTTGATGTTGAACACGATCTTCATCAGGTCGGCGCCGATGTCGGCGATCTTGGTGAAGATACCGCCGCAGATACGCAGCGCCGAGGCGCCCAGCGACTCGCCGATGGCGAAGCCGATGAAGCAGGGGCCAGCCCACTCGCCCGGGATGAAGAGCAAGATGATGAGCATCACCAGCAGCTCGACGCAGATCAGCATCAGGCCGATGCTCATGCCGGCTTGCAGGGGAATGGCGTAGCACGGGAACGGCTTGCCCTTGAGCGAGCCAAAGGCGGTGCGCGAGTTGGCCCAGGTGTTGATGCGGATACCGAACCAGGCTACCGCGTAGGAGCCCAGGATGCCGACCACCGAGGAGAACAAGATCACGGCCACCTGCCCCGCGCCAAGATGGCGAAGGAAGCCGAAGTAGTAGATGATACAGATGCCGATCATCACCTCCAGGATGGCCAGGAAGCGGCCCTGCTGGAGAAGGTAGGCGCGGCAGGTCGCGTAGATCAGCTCTGACATCTCGGCCATCGACTGGTGCACCTGCATCTCTTTGATGGCCTTGGCCTGCAACAGCGAGAAGGCCATGCCCACGAGGCACACGCCGATGCCGATCATGAGCAGCAGTTGGCCGCTCATGCCGCCCAGGCTCTCGAAGGTCTGGGTTTTGAGCTCCCCAGGAACTTTAATGTCGGTTTCGCTGGCCCAGGCGGGCAGCTGGATCAAGGTCATCAGGGCTACGAACATCGCGTAGCGCCCGAGGCCGTACAGTTTCCGTAACACGGTTTTCATCCTCACTCTTTCTGCATTCCGGCGATCTTGCACCGGGAAATCTCTCTCTTCAGGCCGGATTCCGCCGCCGGCCGGGCTAACCCCCATGAAAAAACTTCCGCCTATTCTAGACCCGTTCAGTAGACCCTGCTTGGAATGTAAACTGCATGTTAAGACCTCTCCGGCTCTTTAAAGGGAGAATCGGGCTCAATTTTTCAGTTGGGCTGCCTGACTGTCAGATGCTGTTCTGTGGTCATGCTCTCCGTTTTGAAGAGTTCGTGCGCCAATTTCTCACTCTGACATATTGACAGTTAGACTGTTTAACTGTAAGATGAGTCCAGAAGTCCACGAGCAATCCCGAAGGAGGTGACAGGTGAGCGACGACAAGAACCGGCCAGACCCCGTCGTCCAGGCTCCCACCCTGCGGCGCAAGCCGCCTCCCCCGATCGGCCCCCCACCCTTTCTGCCAGTGATGCTGGCCTGCCCGCCCCGAAAGGAAGCCGACCCGAAGGAGGACAAGCGATGCTGACCCTGATGCTGTGCGGACTTGTCGTTCTCTGGTTTCACTGCAACATCATCGAAGTGGGTGCGAACAGTTGAACTGTCAGACCGATCTCTCTGGAGGCTGGACAGTTGAACTGTCTAACAGCTACACTGGGGAGGTGAGCAACACCGAGGCGGGCGACTGGACCCTGGAGGAGCTGAGCGAGCAGGCCGAGAGCGTGCTGGCTCAGTGGAACCTGCCCAACCCCGGGGGACGGGTCTCGCCGGTGCCCAGCTCGCGCACCATTCGCTACTATACCAGTCTGGGCTTGCTCGACAAGCCCCACTATGTCAGCGGCACCGCCCGCTACACCCGGCGCCACCTCAACCAGCTTCTGGCCATCAAGGCGCTGCAGGCGGAATATCTTCCCCTGCCGGCCATCCAGAAACGGTTGGACGGGCGCAGCCCGGAAGAGCTCGAGCAGATCATCGAGGCGGCCACCCTGCGGCGTCCGCCCGAGCCTGAAAAGCCCCGGGTGGAAAGCTGGGGCACCTGCCAGGCTCTACCCGGCCTGCGTCTGCTGGTGGAGGATCGCGAAGCCCTGCTCGATTTCATGCTCACCCACGGCGCCCAGGAAGTGCAAGAACGACTGGTCCGCGCTCTGAACTCGCTCAGCGCTCCTCGCACCTAGATTTCTCCTCACGGAGCACCACCGCTCATCCAAAGCCCTGGTCTCCTATTGCCCGGAACAGAGCACAGCTCGTCCGGCCCCAATCGCCAGAAAGGAGCTCAGTTCGTGGCTCCCGCGCCCCCGGGCCGGGAGTCGGACGGTGTGACAAATACCTCACGGCAGCACGAGATGTCGGCCGCACGGCTCCCGGCCCTGGTTCGCCAGGGTCGTTTTCTTTCTGACATCTCAAGTGCGACGCACGCCCAGCACCCCACAGCCGCAGGTGGCGGCCAGGCAGGCGACCAGCAGGGCCCAGCCCAGCCAGGGCACCAGCCCCACCCCGGCCAGCAGGAAGGCTCCCCAGACCGTGGCCCGGGCTGTGTCCAACTGGGGCCGGTCGGCCAGCATGCCGAGCGACTCGCCCAGCCAGCCGAGTACCCCGGGCAGGGCGGAGAGCAGCTTCCAGGCCACCCAGACCAGGAAAGCCGCCACCAGCAAGCCGGCTCCTCCGCCTCGTTTGTCGGCCACGGCCATCAGAAAGAGCAGGGCGAAAAGGTGCAGCAGGCCGATGACCAGGCAGCGACCTCGTGACCGCTCGATCCGCTCGCGGGCGGCTCGAGCTCGAACCGGCCACAGCACCCAGCCCAGCAGCCCCAGCGAGGCCACTCCCACGGCGCCCAGTCCAAAACAAAGCGAGTACAGCAAGACTTGCATCAGTGGGCCCCGCTCCAGCGCCAGTTGAGGGCGGTGGCGCCCAGCAGGCAGACGGCCGCCCCGGCCAGCGCCAGGCTCTCATTCAGGCCCGGCAGGTCCAGGCGGGGCAGCGACCAGCCCGAGACCAGCTGCCAGCCCGCCTGCAAGGGGGGCAGGGGCAGATAGGTGCTGGCAACCAGGCACAGGCTGACCAGCAGAACGGCTGCCGCTCGCATCCAGAGCCGCTCGCGGCTGGCCGGGGCCGTCGGCTCGGGACGCTGCAGGGCGGCCATCACGTTGGCGGTCAGGTCGGCCGGCATGGGCGGCGTTTCGCTCATCCGGCGCAGCGAGCACTCCAGCGAGACCAGTTGCCAGCTGGCCTCCCGGCAGGCCGGGCAGCCTTCCAGGTGGCGCTGGGCCCAGTCGGGCAGGCGCCCGGCCAGCTCGAGGGGATGCCGGGTCCCCTCCAGGTGCTCTTGCAGGCATTCGCGCACCGATTCGCAGCTCATCACGATCCTCCCAACCTGGTTCGCAACCGTTCGCGGGCCCGGAACAGGGCCACCTTCACGGCCGACTCGGTCATCTCCAGCACGGCGCCGATCTCGGCGCAGCTCATCTCCTCGCAGTAGTGCAGCACCACGATGGCCCGTGGAACCGCCTCCAGCGTGCTCACGGCCGCCATGAGCCTCTCCAGCTCCAGGCGACGCTCTACCTCGCCGGCTGGCCCGCTGCCCGGGTCGGGCAGGTCCTCCTCCAGCGGCTCGGAGGGGCGCCTGCGCCGGGTGCGGAGCATGTTGAGCCCCAGCCGGGTGGCGATGGTGACCAGCCAGGGACGCAGCGGACGCCCGGGCTGGAAACGCTCCAGTCCTCGCAAGGCGGCCACGAAGGTCTCCTGCACCAGGTCTTGAGCCTCGCTGGGCGAGCCCAGCAGCCGCGTGCCCAGGCGCCACAGGCTGGCCTGGTGCGCTCGCACGATCTCCTCCAGGGCCGACTGATCGCCCCGTTGGGCAGCCAGTACCAGAGCGCGCTCATCTCCCTGGTGGGCAGGGCTCACAGGAAGGGCAGGGCCGGGAAGTTGCCTCCCAGCACGGCGCCCGCGTCCGCCTGCAGCCAGCGGCTCAGCAGCGTGGAGTAAACGGCCCGAAAGTCGACCGTGTGCACCAGATCCCCTTCCTTCAAGTTGCTCAGGGAGGGGACTTCGCCATACAGGCCGCCTTTCACCCCGGGACCCAGCACGAAGAGCGGGCCGGCCGTGCCATGATCGGTGCCGCCGCTGGCGTTCTCCTCCACCCGGCGTCCGAACTCGGAGTAGACCGCCACCACCACGTCGCGATCCTGGCCTCGCCGCTGGAGGGCTGCCATGAACGCCGACAGGCCCCGGGCCAGCTCGCTCAGCACCTCGGCGTGTCGCTTGCCCTGGTTGGAGTGGGTGTCAAAGCCGCTCAGGGCGGTGCAGAACACCCGGCCGTGGGGCAGCAGGCGCAAGATGACGTCCAGCGACTTGCCGAAGTCGCCGCTCGAGACCGACTCGCCCGGGCAGGATTGGCAGTGCTCCACCGCCTCCTCCAGGTGGGCGAACGTGCTGCCCAGGTGGCCCCCGAAGTCGCGGTACATGGCCGACAGCTCGGCCTGGTGGGCCTGGATGCGGAACTGGTCCGGGGCCTTCAGGCAGAGGGGTTGGGCGCTCCGGGCATAGAGGGCTCGGGTCAGGGTGGAGCCGACGTTGACCGAGCCGGCTCCGCTGCTGTCCAGGAAGCGGCCCAGCCAGCCGTAGCGGGCCGTGCCGTGCACCACGGCTGTGTGCCAGATGTCCGAGGAGGTGAAGTGGGAGCGGTTGGGCTCGGGATAGCCGACCCCGTTGACCACCGCCAGTCGGCCCGCCTGCCAGAGCGGCATCAATGGCTCCAGCGCGCGGTGCAAGCCCAGGCCGGACTTGAGCGGCAGCACCTGATTCGCTTTGAGGGCCAGCCGGGGACGCAGCTTGCGATAGAGCGAGCTGTCCGATACCACGGTGTTGAGCCCGTCGTTGCCCCCGAACAGGTGCACCAGCACCAGCTTGCGAGGGGTGGCTGCCAGCGGGATCTCGGGCAGCATCATCACGCCCGCCATGGCCAGGGTGGCTTTCAGAAAATCGCGTCGTTTCATGCCGTTCACCTCACCTGAAAATCGGGGCTGGCCAGGATCAGAGCCAGCGTGTCGGCCGGAGCCTTCTGGCGGCAGGCGCGCGCAAGATGGGCCCGGGTGGAGTCGGTCACGTCGCTCAGCCCGGCGGCGGCCAGCAAACGGTCCAGGGCCTGCTCCGCGGTGGCCCCCTCCACCAGGCTGGCCAACTGGCTCTGGTGGGCCTGAGCCAGTTGGCGGGCGAAGTTGACCCGGTCGAGCAGGGTGCCGGTGTTGAGCCAGGCTTTCCCCTCGGCCCAGCCCGCCACGCTGGGAGGCAGCCAGGGCAGCTGGCCCATGGCGATCAGGCGCTCCAGCCACTGCCAGCCAGGGCCGTTGCGAAACTGGCCGTTGAGCGAGCGCAAGGCGCCCACCGTGAACTCCACCGGGCTCTTGTAGGCCTGGCGGGGCTCGGCCGTGGCCCGGAAGGCCTGGCCCAGAAAGAGAGCCTCCAGCACCGGGGCCAGCACCCCGTGATGCTGCTGGTACACGCCGGACAGGCGCTCTATCTCCTGGGGCGGCGCGGGCACGCCGGTGAAGAAGCGAAACAGTCGCTC
>CAZWUN010000018.1:0-30196 GCA_964637145.1 uncultured Burkholderiales bacterium | reverse complement strand
ATCGCGCTGGGGCGCGTGGTGGAGAGCACCGAGGAGCCCATGCTCGAGCCCCTGACCCTGAGCGTCTGCCTCGACGGCAACGGCCGGGCCGAGGGCGAGCTCTACTGGGATGCGGGGGATGGCTTCGACTACCGCCAGGGCGACTTCCGCCGCACGCGCTTCGGGGCCCGGCTCGAGGACGGCAAGGTGCAGCTCGAGGAGCGGTTGCTCGACGGCCAGCGAGCGCGTGACCACGCCCGCGTCACCGCGGTGGTGTGGACCGGCTCGGGGCCGCGCGCCGGCTCGGCCGAGGCCGGCCAGCCGCTGGCCATCCCGCTCGACTGAGCTTGGGTTCGAGGGCGGGGGGAAACTCCACTCCGCGGGCGAACCCCCGCCCATGGTTCGGTGGGCTATCGTCGGGGTCGGCGCTCTTGTTCTGTGCAGCGACATCGCTCAGGATGTCAGCTGGTTTCGTCAGGCCCCGGCCCAGCAGAGCTGGTTGCTGGCGGCGACCATTGTTCGCAATGCCCTGTTGTTGCTGGGTCTGGTCGGTCTGATCGCGAACAAGCGTTGGGGTTACCTGGTCTTGCTGCTGAGCGTGGGGTTGGGGCTGGTGCGTCGGTCCTTTTTCTTGCAGCCATTGACCGCTCTGAGCCCGAGCGATCCCACCATGATGGCCTTTCACTCGGGCGCCGACCTGGTTTTTCGCCTGCTGGCGCTGGCCGTGGCAGTCGACTACCTGCGACGTGAGCGTTGAGCTGGCGCCGGATCCTGGTGGCCGGCAGCGTGGTGTTCTTCGTGCTGGCTCTGCCCGGGGACGTCCAGTCCATACGCGAGAGCCTGGCCAGCCCGGACAGGCGTCTGGCGCTGGGCCTGAGCCTGAAGACATTGATGGCCGTTCTCGCCATCGTGGGGCTGGAGCTCGACAAGACTTTTGGGTATGCCTTTCTGCTGGGCATCACTCTGCAGAGCCTGCTGATCAAGACAGGTGCCTTCCTGGGGGCGTTTCCGGCAGCAGTCGACTGGCTGGCTGTGGCCGAGATCCTGTTCCGATTGAACTGCCTGGTGTTCTTGTTCGTCTATCGAGGGAGGCTGGTAGGAAGGAGGTGAGTCCTTGTCGCGACGAGCTTTCACGCTCATCGAGCTGATGATCGTGGTCTTCATCATGATGATCCTGGCCGCAATTTTCGTGCCTTGATTCTACAAGGCACGGGCGCAGGGTCAGTTGACCGCCTGCAAATCCAACCTGAAGAACATTAGCGACGCGCTAGCTATGTACTCCACCGACAACGTCGGTCTGTACCCGGCCGCGCTGGGCACGTTGACCCCGAACTACCTGAAGATTATCCCGAACTGTCCGTCGGCCCAGGCCGATCAGTACACCCCTGGCTACTTCAATGCTGTGCGGCCGGATGCGTTCTCGGTGAGCTGCAGCGGTGGTCCGAACCACTCGGCCGCGAACGTCACCGTGGCCGACTACCCGCAGTATTCCTCTTACCAGGGCCTTATCGAGCGCCCGTAGTACGAGCAACTGCCAAAGAGAAGCCTGAAAGGGCTCTTCTTTTGCCCTCGGAGACCCCGGGGAAGCGGAACCTCTGGGGAGAACCAAGCAAGCAGCCCTTCGATCTTCTGACCACACCTCGTCGTCGCTTCCTCTTCGGCAGCCTGGTGGGAAGCTTCCTGAACGTGGTGGTTTGCCCCGTTTACCTACTCCAGGACGATGCGTTGCACTCTCCCCTGGAGCGTGGTCAGCACCAGGGAGCCGTCCGGCGCCTGGTTCAACTCGCCCTTGGGCAGGGCCAGCTCCTGCACCACCTGGCCGGACTCGCCCTCCCGGGCCTGCAGCCCGTCGCCGTGGTGCACGAAGACCGTGCCGTCCTCATGCACGAAGGTCTTGGTGACCGGCTTGCCGGTGTCCCGGCTCCAGCGCACCGCGCCGGTTTTGACGTCGATCGAGCTGACCTGGCCCTTGAAGGTGCTGGCCACCACCTCGCCGTTCTCTCCGGGCGCCGGGGTGTTCACGTAAGGCTGGCCGGATTTGTGTTGCCAGCGGGTCCCCCCGGAAGGCTCCAGCGCCGTCAGCGTGCCCCCGAAACCCACCGTGTAGACCACGCCGTCGGGGCCGAGCACGGGCTGGTGCTGGGGTCCGCCCGCTTCCACCCGGGCCGACCAGGTCAGCGTGCCCACGGGGGAGATGTTGTACAGCTTGCCATCCTGGGTCTGGGCCAGCACGCCTCCCTCGGGCGTCAGGCTGATCCCGGTGGCGTTGCGCACCGGCAGGTTGTAGGCCAGGTCGATGGTCTCGTCCTCGGGTTTGATCCAGGTGAGGGAATTGCGCCCTCCCACGACCATCGTCTCCTCGGAGATGGCCAGCGCTCCCGGATAGCCGTTGGGCGTGTAGATCCATCGCCGCTCCCCGGTGGCGGGGTCGGTGCCGGCCAGCGAGCCGTCCACCGCGCGGAAGATGGGCGCGCCGTCGAGCTGCCCTTCCAGCGTTCCCTGGTGGGTCACGTTGACCGTGCTCAGAGTCTCCCCCGTGTTCTTGTCGATGCGGTGCACCTGGCAGCGCATGTCGTCGAAGCTGCCCAGCACCACCTCGTCTTCGGTCAGGGCGGGCTTGCCGTAGAGCGTCTTGCCCAGATCCACGCTCCAGTCCACGCGCGCGCGAGCGGCGGCCTGGGGAGCGTTGAAGGCGTTGAGCATGCGGGTCCTCCGAAACAGGTGTTCTTGTCGCCACTCTACCCCCCCTGACTGAAAATCTCCCGAAAGGGGCGGCGCGGCGGGGGTCGTAACCCCCGCCATGCGGCGCTACCTGGTAGGCATCGATCTGGGCACCTCCAACTCGGCCGTATGCCGCGTGGATGCCGCCAGCGGCAAGCTGGAGACCGTCCCCATCCTGCAGCGCGTGTCCGAGACCGAGGTGGCCGAGCGCAACCTGTTGCCCTCCTTCACCTACCTGCCCGGGGCCCACGAGCTGCCTGCGGGGGCGCTCAGTCTGCCCTGGGCCAGCGAGCAGGATTTCGTGGTGGGCGAGTTCGCCCGCACCCAGGGAGCGCGCGTGCCCGCCCGCCAGGTGGTCAGCGCCAAGTCGTGGCTGGCCTACCGCCAGGCCGACCCCACCGAGCCCCTGCTGCCCTGGGGCTCGCCTCCCGAGGTGCCGCGCCTCTCCCCGGTACAGGCCTCGGCCCGCTACCTCGAGCACCTGCGCCGCTCCTGGGACCACCAGTTCCCCGACTCGCCGCTGGGCCTGCAGTCCATCGTGCTCACCGTGCCAGCCAGCTTCGACGAGCTGGCCCGCGAGCTGACCCTGGAGGCGGCCCGCCAGGCGGGGTTGGAGCACCTGCTGCTGCTGGAAGAGCCCCAGGCCGCCTTCTACGCCTGGCTCTCGCGCGGGCAAAAGCCCCCCGAGGACGAGCTGATCCTGGTCTGCGACATCGGCGGCGGCACCACCGACTTCACCCTCATCAAGAGCGGCCCGGGGGGGCTCGAGCGGGTGGCGGTGGGGGATCACCTGCTGCTCGGCGGCGACAACCTCGACATCGCCCTTTCCTACGCCGTCGAGCCCCTGCTGGCCGCCAAACTGGACCTCTTGCAGTGGGGCGTGCTGCGCAACGAGTGCCGCCGGGTCAAGGAGCTCTTGTTGGGGGAGGATCCCCCCACTACGGCCCGGATCACCGTCCCCGGCAGCGGCGCAAAGCTGCTCCAGAGCGTCCTGACCGCCGAGCTGGGGCGCTCCGACGTGGAGGAGCTGGTGCTGGACGGTTTCTTCCCGGTGGTGGACTACGACGAGCCCCTGGTGGAGGATACCCGCACCGGCCTTCGCGAGTGGGGCCTGCCCTATGCCGCCGACCCGGCCCTGCCGCGCCACCTGAGCGCCTTCCTCAAGGCCAACCAGGCCGAGATTCCCGGCCGGGTGCTGTTCAACGGCGGCGCCTGCCGCCCCCCGGCCCTGCGAAAGCGCCTGCTCGACATCCTCAGCGCCTGGAAAGGGGCGCCGGTCACCGAGCTGGAGAACCCCGAGTCGGACCTGGCCGTGGCCCGGGGGGCGGCCCACTACGCCTGGCTTCGCAAGAAAGGCCGGGCCCGCATCCAGGGCGGCGTGGCCCGCTCGTTCTACGTGGGCGTTGGCCAGGAGATGGCCCTCTGCGTCATCCCCCGCAACGCCAGCGAAGGCAGCGAGGTCCGCCTCAAAGAGCCGGTGCTGCAATTGACCGTGGACGCCCCTGCGCGCTTCCCGGTCTACACCTCCTCGGTGCGTCCGCTGGACGCACCTGGCAAGCTGGTGGGCAACAACGCCGAGGACCTGACCCCCCTGCCCCCGATGGAGACCGTGATCCACACCGGCGGCGCCGCCCGCGAGATCCCCGTGACGCTCTCGGCCATGGTGACCGAGGTGGGCACGCTGGAGCTCTACCTCAAGAGCGACGAGGCGCGCCACCGGCTGGCCTTCAGCCTGCGCGGAGGGCGATTGGAGTCCACCGGTCTGGGAGTTCCCGCCGAAGCGGTGGATTCGGCCCGCGAGCTGATCCGCGAGGCCTTCGAGGCCCGTCCGGGCGCCCTGCGCCACGACACCCCCCGGCCCAAGAACCTGCCCAACCGCCTGGAGACCCACTTCCGCCAGTCCCGCAGCGAGTGGACCTCGGCCCTCTTGCGCGCCGTCTGGGACCCCGTCTTCGAGCAGCGCCGGCGCCGCCGCGCCGACGCCGAGCACGAGACCTACTGGCTCTACCTGGTGGGCTGGTGCCTGCGCCCCGGCCTGGGTTTGCCCCTGGACGACTGGCGCGTGGAGCAGACAGCCGAGCTCTACAGCGCCTGGATCCAGTTCCCCAGGTCCTCCAAGGTGCGCCTGCAGTGGTGGATCTGCTGGCGCCGCCTGGCGGCCGGGCTCAACAGGGCCCGCCAGGAGGAGATCTGGCGCTCCATCGCCCCGGCCCTGGTGAGCGGCCGCAAGCACTTCAAGAGCAAGGTCAGCGGCGCGTTCGCCGGCCAGGAGGCCCTGGAGGTCATGCGCCTGGCCGTCTGTCTGGAGAAGCTGCCGGTGGGCGAGAAAGAGCTGCTGGGCCGCACCCTGATGAGCCGCTTTCACGGCCAGAAGGAAGACTTCTGGCGCCTGGGGCGCCTGTGTGCCCGTCAGCCCCTGGGCGGCGGCGCCTCGGCCGCCCTGCCCCCCGAGGTGGTGGAGCCCTGGGTGCGCCAATTGCTGCGCGAGAAGTGGCTCGACGTCCCCATGGCCGGCGTGGCCCTGGCCGAGATCGCTCTGTTCACGGGGGATCGCGTGCGCGACCTGGATGAGGATCTGCGCGCCGAGCTGGCCGCCCGCATGCGCTCCGAGGGCGTGGATCCCGCCCGCATCGAGTCCGTCACGCTGGGCCGCGCCGTGGACGAGGAGGGCACCGCCGCCTTCCTGGGCGAGGCCCTGCCCGTCGGCCTGCGTCTCTGAGCCCGGAGTCGCGCTGTCGAGCAGGACGCCGCGCGTGTCCTGATCCTATCGCACTTCTTACCGCTCTCCCTGCGTTACCGCTCCCACCAGCCGGTATACCGGCCGCTCAGAACGGTAACGCAGGGAGTGCGGTAAACCCGGCCGACCCCGACCAGGAGCGCCGCCTCGCGAAGGCAGATCTTACCGCTTCTCCCTGCGTTACCGATCCCACCAGCCGGTATACCGGCCGCTCAGACCGGTACCGCAGGCAAGTCGGTAAAACTCCGACCCCGCGAGCAGGACCGCGCGCCTCGCGAAGGCAGATCTTACCGCTTCTCCCTGCGTTACCGCTCCCACCAGCCGGTATACCGTCCGCTCAGACCGGTACCGCAGGCAAGTCGGTAAACCCCGGCCCGCCCCGACCCGCCCGGCGAGCAGACGCTGAGAGGCCCGTCGACCGGCGCACCGAAAGCCCGCTCATCGATGTGCCTGATCCTCTTCGCCCTGGGTCGCTCCCAGAGCTATCCCCTCATCGTAGCCGCCAATCGCGACGAGTTCTACGCCCGTGAGACCGCCCCGGCGCAGTGGTGGGACGAGCCCTTCCGCTGGCTGGGGGGGCGCGACCTGGAGAGCGGAGGGACCTGGCTGGGCGTCACGCCCGAGGGCCGGTTCGCGGCCGTCACCAACTACCGCGATCCCGGCGGGCACGTCGGCAAGCGCTCACGCGGCCTGCTCGTGCTCGACGCCCTGCGCGGCGAGCCCGACCTCGGCCAGGACTACAGCGATTGCAGCCTGATCTGGGGCAGGCCCGACGAGCTCTGGTACTGGTCCAACCGCGCTCCCGACGGACCGAGCCGCATCCCGAGCGGGCTCCACGGGCTCTCCAACCACCTGCTCGATACCCCCTGGCCCAAGGTCAGCCGGGGCTGCTCGCGCCTGTCGCTGGCCCTGACGCAGCCCTCCACCCGGACGCTGCTCAACCTGCTCGACGACCGCGCGCAGGCTCCCGACGAAGCCCTGCCCGACACCGGGGTCGGCCTGCAGAAGGAGCGCATCCTGTCCCCCCTCTTCGTCCAGGCCGAGGGCTACGGCACCCGATCCTCCACCGCCATCCTGTTCGGCGCCGATGGCAGCATCGAGTTCGCCGAACGGCCCGGAGAAAGCTTCACATGGTCATCCTCGCCGTCAGCCTGAGCCCTCGCCACCGGCTCGGCAAGGCCAACCAGCTCTCCATCCGCCTGCTCGAGGGCCTGGGGGTGGAGGGCGATTGCCACGCCGGCGCCACCGTCCAGCATCGCTCCCGCGACCCTCTCTCGCCCAACCTGCGCCAGGTCCACCTGCTGCACCAGGAGCTGCTCGACGAGCTCGACCTGGCCCCCGGTCAGGTGGGCGAGAACGTCACCACGCGCGGCGTAGACCTCCTCTCCCTGCCGCGCGGCGCCCTGCTCCACCTCGGTCAGGAGGCCGTGGTGGAGCTGACCGGCCTGCGCAACCCTTGCAGCCAGCTCGACCGCCTCCGCGATGGCCTGATGCAGGCCATGCTCGACCGTGACGCCGGGGGCAACCTGGTGCGAAAGTGCGGCGTCATGGCGGTGGTCCGCACGGGGGGCGTGCTCTACCCGGGAGACGGCATCCGCATCCAGCTTCCCGAGCCACCCTACCAGAGACTCCAACCCGTTTGAGCCCCCTTTCAGGGCGCTCGGCTAGACTCAGGCTGATGCAGATCGACTTCTCTTACCGAAGGCGGTTCCGCTGGCCGTGGCAGGATGCCCAGAAGCCCATCGACCAGAGCCAGGCCGAGCGCCAGCTCGACAAAGGTCGGGGGGATCGGCTCAGCGTGCGCCTGGCCGAGAACGGGCCCCTCGTCCCCCTGCCCACGAAGGCCGACCTGCGAGAGCTCAAGGCCTTCCAGGAAGGCCGTCCTCCCGAGGGCAAGCCCGAGCTGGGCCAGGCCCTGCTCGACCTGGCGAAGGGTGGCTGGAGCTTCCACGGCACGGCCGGCCAGATCGGTCTCTACGGAGCCTACAACGCATTGACCGACCCGGCCTTCGCCGAGCTGGGCTCTCCGGTGGCCCGCAAGGACCGGGCCGAGGTGCCGCTGGACCTCGAGCGCACGGTTCGCATGGGCAAGTTTTACAACGGCGACAGCCTGAACGCCCGCCTGGAGGGCGAGGGCTACCAGTTCTTCAGCCAGGGCGAGCAGGTGGCCGGCTTCGTGGCCGGTCCCCAGGCTTCGCTCGGAAAGAGCGGCCAGCTCTGGCTGGAGGGCCCCCTGCCCCCCGAGCCCGAGCTGCGCGACAAGCTGCAGCTCTTCCAGCAGCTGGTCAGCGAGGCGGGGGCTGTCAGCGAAGCGAGGGATGCGCTGGCCGTGGTCGAGAAAAATGCCCCTCCCGAGCAGAAGGCGCGAGAGCTGATGGAGCTGCAGAGCCCGGGCCTGAACGAGCGCGCCCTGGGCTATCTGGCCGAGTCGCACCCGCTGGCGGCCGAGGTCACCCGCACCGCTATGGAAAAGGCCCGCGACGGCTTCGAGCTGCTCGAGCAGGCCTGCCAGGACCCCAACTCGGTCGGCCTGGGCCAGAAGCTGGCCCGCCAGGCGGAGGACCCCGACGTGGCCCGGGCCCTGCTCGAGGCCCAGAAAGAGAAAGCTCCCGAGCTGGTCAAGCTGGGGGTCAAGCTGCTCGAGCGGGAGGGCACCGAGCCGGTGGCCACGGCCGTGGCCCTGCTCGACGAGATCGAGCAGGGCAAGTCCAGCTCACCCGTCGACCTGGCCCGCAAGCTGCTGGCGGCGGGCGCCGATCCTCTGGCGGTGATGCGCACCCTGCGCAAGACGCCCGGCTGGGAGGCTCCCCTCACCTTCTATGAGCGAGCTCACGACAAGCTCTCCTACACCGAAAGCGCCAGCGCCCTGGCTTCCGCCCTGGTCAGCGGCCCGGCGCCCGACAAGACCACCATGCTGCAACGCGTCCACTCCAGCCTGGCCAGCATGGACGACCGGGACAGTGAGACCCTGGTGGAGACCGCCCTGCGCCACCTCGACCCCGAGTCCAGGCCCGCCGTCAAGCTGGCTCGCGACCTGGAGCAGCCCGAGCTGGCCCTGACCATGCCCAGCCTCAAGTCGGGCCAGGACGTGCTGGCCATGGGCCGCCAGGCCCTGCAGGACCAGGAGACCCTCAGCGAGGAGGCGGGAGCCGCCCTGCTGCAGGCCCTCGAGCAGCACAAGGACACCCGCGAGCTGGGCAAGGAAGCCACCGCCCTGACCGCCGAGCTGAGCCTGGAGGCCACCCACTACGTGCTCGACCAGCTCTTCAGCCAGCCTGGCGACCTGTTGACGCGGGGCAGCGCCATCCTCAAGGAGCTGCGCACCGACGAGGCTCCCGGCAACTGGGACGATCCGGGCGTCTTCGTCCACGCGTTGCTGGGCCGGCTGGCTCGCGACCCGGCCCACAAGGCGCTGGCCGAGCGCGCTTCCAAGCTCTCCGAAGCTCAGGACGAGGAAGACTACGAGATCGCCTACGAGGGGCTGGCCGCTTTGCAGGAGGGCCGCAGCCTGGAGTCGTTCCTGGCCGCCTGCGTGGGACGCGGCGTGGACGAGGCGCTGGAGCGCACCCTGCGCGGCAAGAGCGTTTTTGCCCACTATCGCAAGCTGAGAGACGAGTTCCCCGAGTTGAAGGAGCCTTTGCTGGAGGGCGCTCTGCTGCGTCCAGAGGCCGACTCCAGAGAGCTGGTCGGGCTGGCCTTGAAGGCGGTGCCCCACTACGAGGCCAGCGACGAGCAAGCTCGCGAGGCTGACCTGGAGCGCCTGGCCGAGCAAGCCCTGGACATGCTCAAGGGTCCCGAGCGCAAGCTGGCCCGGCAGCTGACCGAGGGAGTAGAGCCGACCGCCCACTGGGCCGCCCTGCAGCCGCTCTTGCTGGGATCGGCCCCCACCAACCTGGACGAGCTGGCCCGCCTGGGGAGCGAGGTCACCGCCCTGAGCAACGATCCCGAGCTGGCCGCCAATTTGCTGCTGGCGCTCTCGAGCCACCCCGAAACCGCCAGCGGGCGACAGTTCGTGCAGGAGCTGTGCGACGCCGTCGAGGGGGATGTGCGCTCGGAGCTGACCCGAGCTCTGTGCGAAACTCCGCGGGCGGCCACCCCGACCGAGCTGGCCCGGGTGGGAGCGCGCGCCCTGGAGCACTTGAGCGGATTCTCCGACGAGTCCAGCCAGCTTGCCGAGGCGCTCTTGCAGCACTTCGAAGCCGAGCCCAGCCTTGCGGTCGACCTGGCCAACGAGCTGACCGATCTCGACCTGGCCCAGGTGGCCGGGGTGGTTCTGAGCCATCCCCTGCCCGACGCCTCGGGCCTGGCCCTGGGCCGACTGGCCCTGGAGCTGTCGCGGCGCACCGACAGCCTGGATCCCGTGGGAGCGGCCCTGGCCCGCATGGTCGACCTGGAGGATACCCGGCTGGCCGCCCCCGAGGCCCTGAAGGCCTTCGAGTCCGTGAGCCATGAGTCGGCCACCCTGCTGGCCGATCCCCTGCTGAGCCTGGCCCACGACCCGGGAGCCCTGGGCGTGACCCTGAGAGCCGCCGCCGACCGGGGGGAGACGGCCGGAGAGGAGGAGCCCGAGCTGGCTTACTATCACGACATGGAGCTGCTGCGCGAGAGCGCCACCCGGCTCGAGGCCATCGCCCTGACGAGCCAGACCAGCTCCACGCAGATCGAGCAGCGGGGAGCCCAGGTCGTGGTGGGCGGAGTGCCCGTGGCGGTGCGGCGATGATCCGCCTGCTGCTGCTCTTGTTGCTGGCCCTGCCGGGGCTGGCCGAGCCCGAGATCCTGATCTTCGAGGTGGGCGCGACGAAGCCCCCGGAGGGCCTGGTCGAACGGCTCAAGACCTATGCCCTGGCCACCGGTCGCCCGGCCCGGGTGGGCCTGCCGGCAAAGGCCGGTTTCGAGGGCCGCAACGGCAAGAGCGGTCCCGATGGCTGCCTGATCGACGCCCGGGTGATGCCCTTGCTGGAGAAGCAGGCTCTCCAGGCGGGAGCCTTCAAGATCGCGGTCACGGCCATGCCGCTCTACAACGCCGAGGACCTGAAGAAGACCTTCGAGCAGAGCGACCCCCCGCCCGACGTGGACCCGCAGCGCATAGCCTTCTGGGGCCCGAACTCCGCCCTGTTGAGCACCTACGCCATGCCCACGGAAGAGCTCTTCTTCATGCTGTTCGACCACACCCTGGCCCGGGCCGGCTCGCAGCCGCGCGACTGGGGCTGGTTCTTCGCCCACCCGCGCAAGCTGGTCGTTCCCGTGCCCGAGCTTTCCGCTCCGCCCGCCCGCTGAGCAGGCAGGCTCCCCGGTCAGGCCGAATTCTCCATGCATGAGACGCCGATCTCGCCTCGATCTCCTGGTGCTCGTGTGTCTGGTGGCGGTGCTGGCCTACTTCATGCGCCCCGAAGCCCCCACCCCGCATGAGCCCGCCGCCGACCCCGACTGCGACCTGATGCTGATGGCCGTGGGCGAGCTGCCCGAGGGCCTGCTTACGCGGCTCAAGCAGCACGTCAAGCTGCGCCACAAGCTGCGCGTGCGGGTGGGCTTGCCCTACATGACCGGGCTCGAGCACCATCTCGGCGAGCAGCTCGGCAACCTGACCGACATGCAGATCATGCCCGCCCTGGCGGTGCAGGCCCGCAACTTTGGAGCTCCCAAGATCGCCATCACCGCCCTCGAGCTCAACGACTGGGATGCCCTGCGCAACAGTCTCTACAACTGGGACTCCCAGCAACAGACCCCCGACTACCATCGGATCGGTTTCTGGCGTGGGGACGCGGCTCTGCTCAGCACCCGCGACATGCCCTCGGAGGAGGTCTTCCTCAAGCTCCTCGACGACTCGGTCGAGCGCCTCTGCTCCGACAACCCGCCGTCCGGTCCGACGCCGAAGAGTTGGAGCCAGGTTCGCTAGAGCAGGCGGCCGGGATCCTAGCACAATCTGTTGGGCGTCGCGCAGCCGGAAAATCGTGTCAAGGGGGTTTCCGGCTGCGCTCCTAGTTCGACTCCTTGGCGGCCTGGTTGAGCAGGTGCTCGGGCACGGGCGCCTTCGGATCGGCCGGAAGCCCCGAGATCTCCTTGGGATAGATCTTGCGCAGGTGCTTGTCGTAGGTGTTCGCCTGACGGAGCGCGATCTCGCCCTCATCGGCCTGCTTGAGATAGGTCTCGTACTCGGTCAGCTGATACTGCAGAGCGGGCGCCAGCTCCTGGAACTGGATCCCCAGCAGGTAGGCGTTGCGCGCCACCTCGCGGCACCAGACCACCTTGGCAGGAACCAGCAACATGGGAAACAGGGTGGTCTGCAACTCGACCGTCAGCACCATCTGGGTGCCGACCTCCACCGGCTCGAGAACCTCGAGCTGCATCCCGTCGGCATTGAAGTCCTTGGAGAGGGCGTGGATGCCGTGCGAGACCACCCGCAGCCGGGCCGGCAGGCGGGCCTTGCGCCGGGCGGCCTCCCCGGCCTGGTTGAGGCCTTCCTGGGTGGCGGCGTAGATGGAGGAGAGGCTGCGCGTCTCCAGTACCTGGCTGACGCACACGAATCGCTTGTCGGTATGAGGCCGACAGGACTGCACCATGACGGCCAGCTTGAACTCGCGCTTCTTGGTGCCGTCGGTCAGATCGAAGCGGATGCGCAGCACCTTGCCCTCGGGATGGGACTTCTTGCTGCGGAAGGTGACGGTAGCGGCGGAGATTTCGACCAGCTCCACCGGCTCGGGACGTTTCAGGAAATCGAACACGGTTCACGTCTTCCAGGTTGGCCTGTAGGTTCCTTCGAGACTGATCGCGAACCCAGCGCCATCCTTGGAGGGAGTTCAGGTCATCATGAGCGAGATTCAGGAGTCCGGCTACCCCGCGCCGCCACCCGGTTACCCCCCGCCTGGCTACCCACCGCCGGGCTACCCCGCCTACCCGGGCTATCCCCCGCCTCCCGGATATCCCCCGGCCCCGGGTGGGCCCAACCCGGCGGCCATGATGCAGCAGATGATGCAGATGATGATGGCCATGAGCGGCTCGGCTCCCGCCCCGGCCGTGGATGCGGCCGCTCAGCCCTTCTCTTACGCCGTTCCCGAGGACAAGCCCGACCCGGGATTGGAGGCCGAGCTGATCCGCCCGGCCACGAAAGGCTCACTGCTGCGCGAGCAAAAGGCCCTGCCCGTGCAGGAGGTGCTGGACATCCTCTGCCTCACACCGGACGGCAAGAACGCCCTGGGTGGCATCCCCAAAGGCTGCACCATCGCCTTCGCCGGCCCTCCCGGCAAGGGCAAGACCCGCTCGGCCATCGAGGCCATGGTGCGGGTGGCTCTGGGGGGCACGAAGTGCCTCTTCGTGATCGCCGAGGAGGGCTTTCTGGACGAGGCCGGCTCGGGCCGCGAGCCCCTGTCCTCGCGGCTGGTGCGCATCGGCATGGGCGTGACCGGTCTTTCCGAGGCCGACTTCACCGAGAAGGTGCTGGCCAACATCCTGGTGCTCAACGCCCAGTACCACAAGGGCCAGACCTGGGACGAGTTCGTCAGCCGCTATCGCTACATCATCGAGCGCGAGGAGGTGCGCTTCGTGGTGATCGACTCGCTCAACACGCTCGACCCGTCCAAGTCGGCCAAGACGGCCGACCACCTCAGCGCCCTCAAGACCTACAACCACGAGAAGGGCGTGACCTGTCTGACCATCGGCCAGATTCGCGATACCGGCATGCCGGTGGGAGGCGAGGCGCTGATGCACACCGCCGACGCCGTCTTCCTGATCGAGGAGATGAGCCTCGGCTCCAAGGAAGAGGCGGCCCTGTGGGGCGGCAAGTATCGCGATGTGATCGATGTGATCCGGGCGGTCAAGTGCGTTACCACGCCCATCTTCCCGCACGTCCTGCGGCTGGCCCAGAAGGAGGGGCTGGGGACGCTTTGCGTGCACCCCGCCCAGCCTGAAGAGATGAAGCCTTTTCCGACGGCATGATCGCCCCCTCGCCCGAGGCCATTCGGGACTGGTTCCTCGAAGGGGGAGCCATCCGGGCCGTGCGCCTGGCCCGCCCCGGCATCGGGGCCCGGCGCCAGAGCCTGGAAGATCTGGAGACGCTGCTCGAGCTTCCTTCCAGCTTGCTGTTCGCAGCCTACTACCTGCTCGAGGCCGAGCCCGACGTCGCTGACGAGGCCCTGGACTCGATCCCGTTCTACAGCCTGTGTCGGGGGTTCTTCCTTCCCCTGATGGGCCTTTCGCCCGAGCGGGTGGGCAAGCTCTTCGGGCTGACCGCTCCGGCGCCGCTCACCCCTGAGCAGCGCTCACGGCTGGTGGGCGACTTCCTGGCCCGGAATCTGGGTCTGAGCCTGCAGGAGAAGGTCGCGCTGGTGATGGGGGATCCGTTCCTGGGCAAACCTCCCGGGGTGCGCGAGGACACGCTCACCCGCCTGCTGGCCCGGCTGGCCTTCCGCACCGTCTCGCAGATCCGTCACAGCATCGTGGGAGCGGGCGACCTGGCCTCGCTCTTTGCCATGCGCACGAAGCGCGACCGATCCGACCTGACCGCCGCCGAGGTGCTGACCGTGCTGCGCTTTCTCAAGGGAGCCGAGCCTTTCCACCGCATGCGCGCCCTGGAGGACCTGTTCCTGCGCTGCGGTCGGCTGGAGGCCTACGTGCTGTCGGCCCTCATCCTCAACAAAGTGCACCTGAGCCTGAGCGGGCGCAACGAGCTGATCTACGAGCACCTGGCCGCCCAGTTCCAGGTGTCCAGAGAGGTGCTGGCCACGGTGGCGGCTCTCACCGATCCCTTCGAGCTGGCTCGCATCCTCGAGCACGAGGGCGTTCCCGGTCTCAAGAAGGTGGCCTTGAAGCCGCTCTCGCCCATTCTCCCGGCCCTGGCCGGGGCCACCGTGCCGGCCGAGGTCAAGTTCCCGGCCTGGTTCGAGTGCAAATACGACGGCATCCGCCTGATGCTGCACAAGCAGACCGACGAGCACGGGCAGCTCGAGGTGGCCGGCTACACCCGCCGGCGCCACGACTGGAGCGAGCTGATCCCCGGGCTGGCTCCGCTGGCCCGGGTGTTGCCCTGCCACAGCGCCATTCTGGACGGCGAGCTGCACGGCAGCACCCTGGATCGAAGCGGCATGCTGCGCCCCTGCACGGTCTACGAGGTGCACACCTTCCTGCGGGGCGAGCCGGGGGCGGCCCGGGTCAACCTGCGCTACACGGCCTTCGACCTGCTCTACCTGGACGGGGTGGATCTCACCGACCGTCCCTTCTCCGAGCGCCGCGCCCGCCTCGAGCGCCTGCTGGCCGTTGCCGCGCAGTTCCCGCTGCCTCTTCCGCTGGAGCTGAGCCGGGGCAAGCGGGTGGATAACCGCGAGGAGATGAACCGGCTCTACGAGCAGTTTCGGGCTCAGGGTTACGAGGGAGGCATGCTCAAGATCGAGAGCTCGGCCTATCCCCTGGCCACCCGCACCCCCAACTGGATGAAGCGAAAGCCCGAGGAGACGCTGGACCTGGTGCTGACCGGCGCCTTCTGGAGCGATCCCAGCACGGCCGGAAAGCGCATGTTCGACGCCTACCTGATCTCGTGCCGGGGGCCGGAGGGGCTGCACCTGGTGGGCACGGTGGGCGGCGTGGACGAGTCCACCACCCTGAAAATCGCCGGGGCCATCTTGCAGCACAACCTGCTCACCGGGCGTCCCATCGAGCATCGCGGTCACCAGCGGACGGCCGCCGGGCTCGAGCTGGCCCCCTACCTGGTGGTCACCGTGGCTCTGGAGGGAGTGGTGCGCGACGTGGGGGGCGTGTTCTCGTTGCGCTCGCCGCGCATCAAGCAGGTGCGCGCTGGCGAGATGTCGGTGGGGGAGATCGCCACCCTGGAGGAGATCGAGCGGCGCCACATGCGCGAGGGTCTGGGCTAGTGTTCGGGCAACTGGGAATTCTCAAGCGCCGCCTGGGCTGCGCGCGTCCTGCCTACCAGGCTCATTTCTGCGCCAGCTGCCACCTGATGGCCGAGTTCGGGGGCAAGCCGGCCTCGCTCTGGATGAACTACGACCTGACCTTCCTGAGCGTGCTGCTCTCCAGCCTGGAAGGGCCGGGGGAGGCCCGTCCGGCTGCCTGCACGGCGCTGCCCTGGCGCAAGGTGCGGGTCGCCCCCCTGCCGATCTGGGGCCGACGGGCCCTGGCCGCGCTCAATCTGGCCTTGCTCTCGGCCAAGCTCGAGGATGACCGTCAGGACGAGCCTGGCTTGACCCGCCGGCTGGCCGGCGCCTGGGTGGCCGCCTACCAGAAGCGGGTTGACAGCGTGCTGGGCGACACCGGCTTCCCACTGGCCATCATCCGGGCGCTGCCCCATCGGCAGGCCCTGGTGGAGCAGGCTGGAGGCTCCTTGTCCGAGCTCAGTCAGCCCACCGCCGATACCATCGGAGCCATCCTCGAGCACGTGGGCGAGCTGGCCGATAGGCCCGAGCGCCAGGCCGCCCTGGGCGAGTTGGGCCAGGTGCTGGGTCGCTTTCTCTACTACCTGGACGCGGTCCAGGACTTCGCCGAGGATGAGCGCAAGGGCCGCTTCAACGCCCTGGTCGCGGCCTGGGGCCCGGCCTGGCAGGAGGTCCGGGCGGCCAGCTTGCTGCACGGGGCCCTGGAGGATCTGAATACAGCCCTGCGTCGCTTCTCCGACCTCGAGCCGCTGGGCTCTCTGATCGACCCCCTGCTCGACTCGCTGGCCGATCGTTTGCCGGTGCACGGCTCCTGGCTGCCCTCCTGGAGACGGCTCCGGGCTGGTGATTGCAGCTGTGATTGCGGCGGCTGCGACTGCGGCGATTGCGGCAACTGCTGCGGCAGCGGCGATCATGGGAATTGTTGCGGAGGCGGCCATTCGGGCGGCTGCTGCGACGGACACACGCAGTCTTCCGCGACCGTGGATTGCTGCCGCTGGAGCTGCGAGTGCTGCGGCGACACCACGGTGGACTCGGTGACGAGTTCGTCCGGAGCGACAGCCGCCAGTGCCACCGCCATCCTGCTCAAGTGCCCGGGCTGTCACACACCTCTCAAGTCGCAGACCGTGGGCAAGGTGGAGGTGGACGTGTGCCCTTCCTGTGCCGGCCTCTGGCTCGATCGCCACGAGCTGAAGGCGCTGGCCAGGATGCGCTCGCTGCCCGGCTGGCTGCTCGAGCCGGTCATCGCCGTCTCCGACCGACCGCAGATCCCCGAGGGCGAGCGACGCTGTCCGCGCTGCGATGCGCTGCTGCAGGTGGCTGACAACAAGGGCGTGCACATCGACCTGTGCCGCAGCTGCGAGGGGGTCTACTTCGACCGGGGCGAGCTCAACCAGGTGCTCAAAAGTTGAGCCCGTAGCCTCCGCGGCGGTCGTTGTCGTCGTCGCGCGAGGAGCGGCTGTCGGAGCTGGAGCCCCCGCCCCAGCTGAAGCCGATCCCCGGCCGGGAGCCGCTGCTCGAGTCGTCGCTCGAGCCGGGTCCGAAGGAGAACCAACTGCCGGACTTGCTGCGAGGCGCCTTATCCACTACGTCGTCGGTGCGGTCGCGCACCGTGTCGAGCTTGCGGCCCGGGGGGCCGGGGCCGAGCACGGGGCCATCGTCGAAGAGGAAGTCGAACAGCTTGCTGACCATGCCCCGACCTGGCCTCGGGGAGGGAGCCGGCTCGGGCGGGGCGGGCTTCTCGTCCTCTCTGCTGTTCCGCTTCACGGTCACGTTGGTCGTGGCTCGTCTGATTCCCAGCGCATCGACCAGGTGCTCGAGCGGCATGGTCTGCAGCCAGATCCGGCCCGGGCCGGTCAGGGTGGCCATGAACAGGCCCTGGCCGAAGAGAGCGTTGCTGACCCCTTCGACCATGTTGACCTCGAAGCGCACGGTGGGCTCATACATCCCCACGTGCCCGGGGCGAAGGTGCAGTCGCTCGCCGTCGGCCAGGGTCTGCTCCACCAACTCGCCCGAGAGATCGATGAAGGCCAGTCCCGGTCCGGTGACTTTCTGCATCGCCAGCCCCTGGGAGCCGAAGAGCCAGACATCGGGATTGTGGAAGGCGAGCTCGAGCGAGACGGATTTCTGGGCGCACAGGAAACTCTCGCGCCGGCACAGGATGCTCTCGCCGGCTTTCAGCTCGAGGGGCACGATGGTTCCAGGATAGCGGGCCGCGAAGGCCACCCGGGCGGGCCGGTCCACCTCGAACTCGGTGATGAAGAGGCTGGCTCCCGAGAAGGCGCGCTTGACGCCCTCCCAGAGTCCGCCGCCGGTGTGGGTGGAGACTTTCACCCCGTCGCTCATCCAGGACATGCTGTGGGTCTGGCTGTAGAGCCGATCGCCGGGGGTCAGCTCGAGGGTCAGGGTCTGGAGGATGGTGCCGTCGATCGCATACTTCACCAGGGAAGAATTCCCGAGGGCACGCCTCTGCGCCTGCTGGGGGTAACTTGTTGTTCCAGTCCAGGCCGGCACGATCAAGGCGACGAGTTTAGCGCGAGGGCGCAGCGGAGGTGGCCGGCACCGGGGAGGGTGCCGGTGGGCTGGCCAAGGGAGCGGCTGAGGCCGACGGGGAGGGTGATGCCACCCTGACCGAAGGGGACCTGGAGCCTGAAGCGCCGCCTTTCCCCACCAGCTTCTGGCGCGCCAGCGACAGGGCGGCCATGGCAAACGGCGTGGCGACCAGTGGGTCATCCTCACGCGAGGCGGTGGCCTGATTCTTCCAGCAGCCCGAGTCCAGCTGTCTGGCCAGCAGCTCGCGGGCCATCGGCTCGGCCCAGTTGAGGCTGCTCAGACCTCCGGCTCGCTCGAAATCATTCATGGCGTGGGTCAGCGACCAGCACCAGTAGTAATAGAGCGAGTCGCGCTCGATCTCGAGCTCGTTGGGAAACTTGCCTGGCATTTCCTGGGCTGAGAAGTTCTTTTCCAACCAGGCCCGAGCCGCGGCTACGCGAGGATGGTCTGGCGGGTAGCCGGCCCGCAACAGGCAGCGCATCCCATCGGCGGTGGCGCTGCCGTAGGAGACATAGCGCGTGCGCCCATGCCGGTCGGTTCCCGCTCCTCCGGCTTTATTCAGGGGGCCGAAGGTGGGGCTGGCAAAAAAGCCCCCGTCATCGAAGGCGATGTCGCCGGAATCGTAGTTCTGACAGCGCAGCACGAACTCCAATCCGGCCTGCACGGCCGGGTCGTCCGGGGTGGTGGTCATGCACAGGGCCCCGAGCGCGAACAGCGTGCTGGACAGGTTGGAGTCGCTGGCGGCGTTCCAGAGTTCCATGCGCTTGGGCTTGTAGGGGATTGCGCTGGAGTAACCCCAGCCTCCGAACTGAGGGTCCGTGGGCGACCAACCCGCCTCGAGCCCCAGCTGGTGTTGGCGCAACAGGCGAAGGAAGCTCTGGCAAGCCTGCGACTGACCCTGCCCGGCTCGGGTCAAGAGCAGCACGGCGGCGGCCCCATCATAGACCGGATAGGCCATGGGGACCTTCGGTCCGCTGGCATCCGCCAACCCCACCACGTACTGCATGCCCTGCTCGGCCGACTTGCGAGCCCGCTGGTTGGTTCCCCCGAACACCAGGGCTTTGCAGACGGTGGGAGTCAACGAGACGCCGTCCTCCATGTCCTTGTAGACCTCCGAGCGCCAGGCTCCGTCATGAGACTGACGGTCGGCCAGGTAGTCGGTGGCGTGACCGATCGAGCGGGAGATCTGGGAGGTGAGCGAGCCCGCACAGCCCCCCGTCAGGGTGGCCAGGAAGATGAGCCAGGCGGTCAGCAGACGCACGAAGGCCTGTTTCGGACCCGATTGCCTGGCTCCCTGTGATCCAGAACACAGCGCGACCCCCGCCACGGATCTTACAATGATAGCGGAAGACTCTGACTTTCCCCCTCAAGGAGAGACCCATCGATGACACAAGCCAAAGTCGAGTTCGCTCCAGTGGAAGACGACGTCCGCGAGCAGAACAAGAAGCTCAGTAAGAAGAATTTCGACCTGGCCCGGTCACTGGCCGCCGCTCAGCGCAAAGTGACCGACCAGGAAGCAGCCATAAGCGACATGCGCCAGCGCCAGGAGCAGTGGGTGGAGGACATGCAGGGAGACCTGGCCTTTGTCTGTCAGCAACTGGTCAGCGAGCAGGAGGCCCGCCTGGAGCAGATGGTGGGCAAACCGATCGCGCGCCAACCTCTCAAGGACGGCGATGTCTCCGGGGCCATCCGCCGGGCTGCCGAGATTCGCGAGAAGCTCAGGCAGTACGAGGCCACCCGGCGTATCGCCGGCTGATCCGGATACTCTGGCCAAGCAGAGCAAGCAGACGCGGGTTCGTCCCGCGTCTGCTTGCTCTTACGGCCTTTTGGGCCTTTCGGGACTGTCCCCATCCTGGTTGTAGGCGGCCGGGATCCTGGCACAATCTGGGCGTCGCGCAGCCGGAAAATCGTGACCAGGTCCACCCATTGTATCTAGCGCTTGGTGATCGGCACCGGCGCCCGGTCGGCGGTTAGCACCAGCAGCGCCGCGGCCGTGCAGAAGTTGCGGCCGGTGATGCAGTGGTGACCGGTCCAACTTCCATCTTTGTTCTGAACACGCCCGAGGTTGGCGATCATGGACTGATCCCACTTTTGCCATTCGTCGCCGCCCTTGACCACCAGGCTCTCGCTGATGTTCATGTAACTGAGGAACTCTTCCCCGCCATTGTTGCCGAAGCCGGCCACGAAACCGGGGTCCTCCAGCTTGCCCACCAGGGTGGCCCGAGCCGATTCCTGAGCCTTGCGCCCATCGTCAAGCTGTTTGAGCTGGCCCTGGGCCTCGTCGCGCTCCTTCTTGGTGGGGGCATTCTTGGCTTTGTCCTTCAGCTCGTCTTCGCGCGCTTCCAGCGTGTTGAGCGAGTCTTGCAGGGCTCCGGTGTTGGAGCTGGTGGAGTAGAGCGCCACTCCCGCCGAGCCCTCGCCGGCCGCGCCGGCCGGGGCCGTCGCCTGGGTGGAAGCGTAGGTCTGGGCCTTCTCCAGCGTCTTGGAGTCCACGTCGGCGCCCGCCTGGGCGGCTCGATTCAGGCCCTTGCTGGCCATCCCCTGAGCCAGAACCGGAGCCCACCCCTCGCGGGTCCAGGTGCCGTCCTCCTTCTGGTTCTTCTCGATCTTCTTGAGCACCTTGGCCAGGCACACGTCCACCTGCTTGTTGGCGGCCGGATCGCCCATCTTCCCCTTCACTTCGGCCAGCAGCATCGAGGCCAGGAAGGTATCGATGTGAGGCCCGAGCTTGGACTGCACCCGGGTGCCATTGACCTTGGAGACCTGCATCGAGTCAGGGTCCGAGCCTTCTACCTCGGCGCACACGAAGCCGATCGCTTTGCGCAGGTTCTGCGAGTGCTCACCGCTGGTGGGGGTGCTGCCGGCCCGGATCAGGGCCAGAGCCGAGATGCAGGTATCGGCCACGTTGGCCACCTCGGACAGGTTGGCGCCTCCCCCCATCTGCTGGGACTCCTCGCCCTGTCCCCAGCCGCCGTTGGGGAGCTGGTGCTTGACGAGCCAGTCGAGCCCGGTCTGGACCGTGGGCGAGAGCGGCTTGGGCTTCACTGCCGGGGCCCAGGAAATTGGCCTATCGGGCTTTTCCGGCTTGTCGGGGTTCTGAGAGATGCTCTGGGTGGCGGTGGGTCGAGGCCGGGGTGGCTCGGCCTGGGCGGGTCGCGTCAGGGTGGTCGAAAGATAGAGACTTGTGGCCAGAAAGAGCCCGATGGCTCCGGCGATCAACTTGTTATCCATGCTCAGTCACCTCGTCTTGGGAATCTGAATGTCAAGACGCGGGCACCGGCAGGTTATTCCCGAGGAGCAAATCGAATTCATCGCGGATGAGCACCGAGACGCAGAATGCTGCCAGCCCGGCCACGCGCCGATTTCCCTGCCCCGGCTGCGGGGCCACCCTGGTCTTTGCCGCCGGCGCGGGCAACCTGCGCTGCGAGTACTGTGACGCCGAGGTCGAGATCCCCAAGGAGGCTCCCACCGCCTCCACCTTCTCGGGCCCCGTCGAGCACGCGCTCTCCAAGCTGCTCAGCGGCGAGGCCAACAAAGGCTGGGGCGTGCAGACCTACTCGGTGGCCTGTAAGCAGTGTGGGGCCACCACCACCTTCCCCGAGAGGACGACCTCGGGCGAGTGCGCCTTCTGCGCCTCGAGAATGGTGGCCGAGAAGCCAGCCGACGCCACCTTGATCACGCCCGAGACGCTGATCCCCTTCAAAGTGACCAAGGAGCAGGCCGCCCAGAAATTCTCCGAGTGGGTGCGCTCGCTCTGGTTTCGCCCTGGCAACCTCAAGCGTATGGCCCGGGTGCACGACATCCACGGGCTCTACACGCCCTTCTGGACTTTCGACGCCAACGCCGAGACCCGCTGGAAGGCCGAGAGCGGTTACTACTACCAGGAGACCGAGCACTACACCGACAACGAGGGCAAGCGCCAGACCCGGACCGTCACCAAGACCCGCTGGCAGCCGAGCTCGGGGCACCACTTTGGCACCTACGATGACATCCTGATCTGCGCCTCCAGGGGCCTGTCCGAAAGCCTGGTCAAGGCGCTGGAGCCCTTCAACACCAAGAACCAGCTGGTGGGCTACAAGCCCGAGTACCTGTCGGGCTGGGCTGCCGAGGAGTATGGCGTGGGCCCTCGGGATGGCTGGGAGAAAGGGCAGAAAGAGTTCGAGCGTCTGGAATACAACGCTTGCGCCCGGGAAGTGCCGGGCGACACGCACCGCAACCTGCAGATCTCCATGCGGCTCGACAACGTCACCTGGAAGCACGTGCTGCTTCCCGTCTACGTGGCCGCCTATCGCTACCAGGGCAAGTCCTATCGCTTCCTGGTCAACGGGGAGACGGGCAAGGTTTCGGGAGAAGCGCCCTACTCGATCTGGAAGATCCTCTTCCTGGTGCTCGCCATCCTGGCGGTGATCTACCTGGTGGTGATGATGGGGGGCGACGGCAAGAGCTCGGGCTTTGTACCCCCGATGCAGGCCGCCATGGCGCTGGTCTGGGAGGGTGCCGGCAACCTTCCTGGCTGAGCTGGAGGTCCCGTTTCGCGCCCTCGCGAAGCCCGTTTGACATTCTACGAACTCGAGGTGGACGATGGCGCACGAAGAGATCCGCAACCTGGTCGGCCAGCTGGCCGAGACTTCGACCAACCTGCATCAGGGCAGCTTCCTCTTGACCTGGCAGCAGAGCGAGTCCAACCTCAAGGGCGTGCTGCTGGCTGCCGAGGCGCTCCAGAAGATGGCCCGAGCCGGTATCTCCTCCAAGCTGTTCGATACCGGCCTGGGCATCTCGATCTTCCGCGACAAGTCCACCCGCACTCGCTATTCGTTCCGGGCCGCCTGCAACATGCTGGGCCTGATGACCGAGGAACTGGACGAAAGCACCTCGCAGATCTCGCACGGCGAGACGGTGCGCGAGACGGCCAGCATGATCAGCTTCTTCAGCGAGGTCATCGGCATCCGCGACGACATGTTCCTGGGCGCCGGCCACAAGTACATGCAAGAGGTCTCCGACTCGGTACAGGAGAGCTACAACGAGGGCGTGCTCTTCCAGCGCCCGGCGGTGGTCAACCTGCAGTGCGACCTGGACCATCCCACCCAGTCGATGGCCGACCTGCGCCACCTGATCGAGACCTACGGTAGCCTCGAGAACCTGAAGGGCAAGAAGATCGCCATGACCTGGGCCTACTCGCCCAGCTACGGGAAGCCGCTCTCGGTGCCCCAGGGCATCATCGCCCTGATGTCGCGCTTCGGGATGGACGTGGTGCTCGCTCATCCCGAGGGCTACGACCTGGTGCCCGAGACGCTGGATGCGGCCAGGAAGCACGCCACCGCCTCGGGCGGCTCGTTCAGTGTGGCCCACTCGATGGAGGAGGCTTTCAACGGGGCGGACGTGGTCTACCCCAAGAGCTGGGCCCCTTACAAGGTGATGGAGAAGCGCACCGAGCTCTTGATGGCGCGCAAGAACGACGAGCTGAAAGAGCTCGAGAAACACGCCCTGGCCGAGAACGCCAAGCACAAGAACTGGGAATGCACCGAAGACATGATGAAGCGCACCCGAGACGGCAAGGCGCACTACATGCACTGCCTGCCCGCCGACATCACCGGGGTGAGCTGCAAGGAGGGCGAAGTGGCCGCTTCGGTGTTCGAGCGTTATCGGCTGGCCACCTATCGCGAGGCGGGCCACAAGCCTTTCGTGATCGCGGCCATGATCTTGCTGACCCGCTTCGAGAAACCGGCCGACATGCTGAAGGCCTGCCTGGACAACGTGGTCGCCCGGCGCGGTTGCGTGAAGTCGCTGGCGGCCCGGTGAGCCTCTCGCTCGAGCGGGCTCGGGCCCCTCTGGCGGCGGTCCCGTTCTTCTCGGGTCTGAGCGAGCCGGCTCTGGAGGCCCTCACCCGGGCCGCCCGGCTGCGCGAGCTGGCCCCCGGCGAGCGCTTGATGCGTCAGGGCGAGGCGGGGGACGAATTCTTCGTAGTGCTCAGCGGGCAGTTGCGCCTGACCAGCCGGGCCGACGGAGAGAGCGAGGCCTTCACTCTGGGCCTGGTGGGTCCGGGCGAGCACCTGGGCGAGATGGCCCTGCTCGACGGAGGCCCCCGCTCGGCCACGGCCGAGGCGGTGGCCCCCTGCGAGCTGCTGGTCCTGCAGCGCGAGAGCTTTCACCAGCTGGTGGGCCAGCATCCGGAGCTGGCTCTGGGCCTGATGCGGGGGATGGCTCGCCGGCTGCGCCAGACCAACGAGGACCTGGCCGCTGTGGCCCACCTCGACGCTTACCAGCGGCTGGTGCGCAAGCTGGTCATTCGGGCCGAGAGCGAGGGGCTCAGCCTGCCGCTCGACCTGGATCTGCTCGGGGGCATGACCGGCCTGGAGCCGGCCGGGGTCAAGCTGATGCTCGACCTGATGGCCTTCAACGGGCTGATCAAGCTGGCCGGCGGGCAGATCACGGTAGTGGACCTGGAGCGCCTGCGGCGCTCGCGCGGACTGACCGAGCGATAAAGTCGGCCAGCTCGTCGAAGCCCCGCACGAAGTCATCCAGGCGAAAGCTGGCATTGGCCGGGCTGGGGTTGGGCAGAGCGTAGAGCCGCGCCTTGCCTAGCCGCGTTTCCAGAGGCCCGAACGCTGGTTTTTCCTTCGATTCCAGGCCATACTTGAGAAAGGGCTTCAGGGCCATCATCCCCTGAAAGGCGATCACCGCAGGCGCAACTTCCTCGAGGCGCTCTCGGGTTCGAGGGGCCCACTCCCGGAACAGCGAGGTCTCGAGCTGGGCCGCCTGGGCGCTGGGGACCTTGATGAGATCGGTCAGGCCGATGCCGAATCGGGGCAGTTCCCGGTCGTGCTGGCAGAGCAGCTCGTGGACCTGGAGCTCCCGCCTGGCCTCCAGGCTCAGTCGCGAACGAGAGAAAGCCGGCCAGAAGCGGTTCTGGGGCCGGGCGAAGTAGTGGCCCATCTCCACGGCGTAGGAGCTGGGATTGATCCCCACCAGCACCAGCTCGAGGCCGGGGGCGAGGAGATCGGGCAGGGTTTTCAGCGAGCCGCGTCCCAGCCGTTGGGCTGCAGCAGGCGGAAGAAGCCCACGTCCTCGGTCATGAAGAGCTTGGCCCGAAGACCGGGAGTGAGGGCCTCGTTCTGACCCTGAGGTCCGGCCCAGTTGGGCGGCCTCTTGCCGGTCTGGTCGAAGCGCACGGTGATGACGTCGCCCGGCTTGAGCCGGCCCTTGATATGCTCTTGAACCACCACCTGGGCGGTGTAGTGGATGTCGGTGCCGAGCTTGATCTTCTCGATCTTGTGCTCGACCGTGCGCACTTCGCCGATGACTACATCCGAGGCGGTGTTCAGTCGCTCTTCATCGCTCAGGGGCGGCAGGGCGGCTCGCGCGGCCAGGCTGCCGAGCAGGAGCAACAGGGCGATCAGGGTCGGTACTCTCATCTGGAGGCGTTCCCCGCCCAGGGCCTCAGTCCTGGTCGAGGTTCTTGCGCACCGCCACCCCACCCACGATGACGTGCTGGCCGCGCTCCTCCACGCTGGCGCTGGCGTGGACTCCCTGGGCGGCGCCCACCATCCAGTAGGCATCTCCCTGATAGGCCGAGAGTTGCTCGGAGAGCTCACTCAGGGCTGCCACGAGGTCGTCCTGGGAGCGGGCCCTGGCCACCGCTGCGGGGACCAGCTTGCGGTCTCCCCAGGCGGCCGCCGACCGCTCCAGCCCATCCAGGAGCAGGGGCGCGGCCTTCTTCATGGACTCTGGCTCCAGATCCAGCAGGGCCCGAGCCCCCACCGAGCCCAGCCAGGCCGGGTCCGGCTGGTCCTTCGCCTGCTCGAGCAGGAAGACCGCCAGATTGCCTCCCTGTGGCTGGGGCAGGCTCAGATCGACCAGTTGGCTCAGAGTAGAGCAGACGGCCGACCGGCGCTCGTCTCCGGCCGTGGAGGACAGCTCGGCGAAGCAGAGGCGAGCCACCTTCTGCCGCTCCAGCGGGGATTCCTTGAAGCGGGCCGCCACCGCGCTCGCGATGGAAGCCAGACCGGCGTCGGGAGAAACCCGGTCCAGCCCGTCGGAGACCGCCTCCAGGCGCTCGGCCAGGTTCTCGCTGCGCATGGCTGCAACCGCGGCCAGAAAGCGGCCTTGCTGGCTGAGACTCGGGCTGCCCTGGGCGGCCAGGTGGCGGGCCGCCAGGCCTCCCGTGATCAGATCGGTGTGCGGGCCTTTGGTTTCCTTGCGCAGAGCCCGCGCCAGCTTGCCCAGCCCCTCGACGCTCGGCGTGTTGGTGGCCAGCCAGTTCAGCCCCACGGTGATCAGGGCGTGGCGCTCGTGCTCATCCTCGATCTGGTCCTGCAGCTCGTGCAGAAAGCCTGCCACGGCGGCCAGCCCGGTCTGGCGCTCGGCCTGACCGCGGGCTTTCAGCGCCGCCAGAGCCTCAGCGCCCACTCGTGCTCCGTCCATCCAGAAGCGCATGGGAACGACCAGGGAGTGGCTGAAGTTGGCCAGGTCACAGTCAGGTTGCTGACGCACCAGCTCGAGAGCCTTCTCGACCCCTTTCCAGACGGTCGGAGGCTCGTACAACTCTCCGCTGCAAGAGGACTCCAGCAGCTCCAGCATGGCCGACTCGTCCGCGTTGGCCGCCAGCGACGACCAGTGGGGCAGGGCTCGGGCCAGAGTCTGAAGGGGAGCGTCGCTCTCGGCCAGCACCGGTTGGAAGGCGGTCATCAGCTCGCTGAGATTCCCGGGCGTCGGTCCCAGGGCCGCCCGATAGGCAGCCTTGATCCCTCCGCAGGCCTCCAGTCCCGCCAGGAAGCTGGCCCGGTCGCCGGTCGCCCGGCTTTGTTCGGCGCCGATCAGGATGGCGGCCTGCTCGGGATCAATCAGGTGACGCTCGACAAGGTCGGCCACGGCCACGGGAGTGCGCTCGAGCTCGAGGGCACCCTCCAGGACTTGAGGGGGCGTCAGTTTGAGCAGGCTGGCCGTGGCCTGCCAGTCGCTCAGGGCCGGGCTGCCGGGAAGGACCTGCAGCAGCTTTCGGGCCAGGCTCTCGGAAGGCTTGCTCAGGCCCGCAGCCAGGGCCGGCAGGCTGCCCGGCTGCTGACTGGCCGCCAGGGCGATGGCGACGGCTCCCAGGCGGGTCCGTTCCTCCACTCCCTGGCTGGAGGGCTCTAGCGAGGCGACGAGGTCGGCCCAGTCGGCCGGAAGATGAGGGCGGGTCAGTTCCACCAGGGCCACCTGCAGCTGCTCGGGAGCCTTCTCGAGAGCGGCCGCCCCGATCCGTAGCTCTCCTCCGGGGTGGGCCGCGAGAGCGCTCTCCAGCATCGTGGCGGTGCCGCCCTCCAACTGGCTCAACCGTTCCAAGAGTGGGCTTCTCAGCTCGGGAGCGCCCGCCACCTGGCGAGCGACGGCCAGTCGAGTGTCCGCGTCCAGCGCCTTCAGCTTGCCCTGGCCGCAGGCCCGGGCGCGAGCCTCCGCCCCCTCGGGCAGGTCTTGCAGGGCGGTCAGGCCGACCGGTCCTGACCTTCGTTCGGCCAACAACGCCACCACGGGGTCAGCGGTTTCCCGGGCCAGCTCCTCCAACACGGTCTGGCTGGCCTCGGGGGGGGCCGGGCTCAGGGGCCGGGCCAGCCCGGTCAGGGGAAAGGTGCTCCCGGCCGCCAGGTTGGCACAACGGTCGGCGGTGGCGGCCAGACCAGCCCGCAACAGCTCCACTCGCTGGTCCCCGGGCAAGGTGAGGGATACCTGGCGCATCAGGCGCGCTGGTGAGGCGGCCTGAGGGTCGAGCCGGTCGAGCTGATCCAGAGTCTCCTCGCCGGCCGCCAGGCGCTTGCTGGTCCCATTCAGCCAGTAGGTTTCATTCATGCGCTCCAGCCCCTGGCGTGAGATCCGGACGGCGCTATCAGCCCAGTTTCCATTCATGACTTCCTTCAGCATAGCCCGGGAAGGTGAAAAATGCCGGAAAGGGCTGAGCCGGCGGGCGCCGAAAATCGGGCCCGAGATGACCCAGCCCCTCGATCCCGACACCGCTAGAATTTTTGAAAACGCCCTGCGCCAGGTGAGCGTCAAGGACCTGGGACCCGTGACCGCCGAGCGCGAGCTGGCCGAGCTGGGGCTCGATTCGGTTTCGGTAGCCGAGCTGGTTCTAGTGCTGGAAGACAGCTTTAATTTGAGTCTGGAGCCGGCGGAAGTGGAAAAGCTCAAGACTTTTGGCGAGCTGGCCGAGATGATCAGGGCCCGGCGTTGACCTACGACCTGAGCCTCGAAAGCCACCCCTTCCTGCGCGACCACAGCCTGGCCGGGCGGGCGTTCCTGCCGCTGGCTTCGGGCCTGGACATGTTTGTGAGCTCGCTGCAGCTCGAGCCCCCTTTCACCTTTCTGGATGTGGCGGTGGAGAGGGGACTGCTCGTAAATCGACCGGCGGTGGTGCGGGTGGACCGACAAGACGAGCTGGTGCGCCTGCTCGATGTTCGGCCCGGGGGCCGCGAGGTGGCCGTTTTCCGTGCTCGGTTGGCAGGCCTGGGCGAGGGCCCGACCGATCTCCCTCCCGGCGAGGCTCTGGAGCCGCGCCTGACCCTGGAGGATTTCTACCGGGTGCACACCTTTCACGGGCCGCAGTTGCAGGCCATCACCTCCCTTCCCCGGCTCACCTCCACCAGCGTGAGCGGCACTGTGATGGGCTGCCGGCCGAGCGATTGGATTCCGGGCGACAAACGGGAGGTGTGGGATCTCGATCCCAAGATGATTGACGGGGCGTTTCAGCTGGCCATCTTCTGGGCTCAGTGTCGAGAGGGCCGGGGCCTTTTGCCCCGCTCGGTGGACGAGGTCACCCTGCTCGAGGCGCTCCCGCCCGCAGGCCGGGTCGATGCGCGCATCGACCTGAACGGCGTGGATGAGGAGGGCGTAACCGGCACCATCCACCTCTTCAACCAGGGACGCCGAGTGGGCTGGCTCAAGGCGGTGCGGGCCCGTTGGGCCGATCCGCGCACGTTTCGAGCCGACCGGGAGGTGCTGGCGTCGTGAAGGCCTGGATTCTCGCCCTGCTCCTGGCCCGCTCGGCCCTGGCTCAGGTCGAGGGCGAGTTGCTCGAGAAAAGCTGGAGCTGCGACCTGGACGGAGACAAGCAGTCAGAGAAGATCGCTCTGCGCGCCTATCGGGTGCAGGACGGCAATTACTTCGCCAGCCTGGTGGTCACCAGAGCCGACGGGGCAGTCCTGTGGGAGTCGGAGAAGGTCGCCGAGGCCAGCGATCCCATGGCCTTCGGGGCCTGGGACTTCGGTATCTCGCTGCCCGAAGTGGTGGGAGACATCGACCGGGACAAGCAGATCGAGCTGGTGGCTCCGGCTCCCATCTCGGATGTTCGTCCGGTAGAGTTCAAAGTCTACCGCTGGCTGGACTCGACCTTCCGGCCCGCTTACACGCGCGCGCTTCTGCTCGGCAAGGACAACCGCTGTCGTTGGACCGTGCCCAAGGAGGGGAACCAGGCCTGGGTGGCCCGCTTTGAGGGCTGGCAGAACGACAAGCTGGTGGCCGAGGTGACCTCGACGGCCGGCAAGACGGGCAAGGTGCTGCTCGCCCCCGAAAAAGGCGGCTTTCTCGTGGTGCGCTGGCTCAGCCCGCTGCGCTGAAGAAGCTCAAGAGCTTTTCCCAGCAGGCCCGTTGAGCCTGGGCCTGATGGGCCGGCCGCCCCCCCAGATCGGCCAGAAAGCCGGTGGGACGGTGGGGGACCCCGCGCTCGGGACCGAGCAGGTGGCCGGCCTGCTCGAAAGTGACGTGCTCGGCCGGGAACTCCTGTCCCACTTTGCGCAACCGCTGCATGGCAAGCTCGGAAAAGGCCGAGGCGGGCCAGTAGCCATCCTGCTGACCCGACAGCAAGAGCAGGGGGGCTTCGATCTTTTCCACCGGGATGCGTCCGACATCGCGGCGCTCGCGGTCGGCCACGGCAGCCTCGTAGGCTTCGCGTTTCTGGCGCTTGACCTGGGTGAAGTCGACTTCGATTCCCGGCACATCCAGCCAGGAGTCGGCGAAGGCCAACCCGCTGCCCGAGCAGATCGCCAGGGCGTCCAGCCTCGGCCGCCTGGTGGCAGCCAGCAGGGCATACTCTCCCGCCCGTCCGGTGGCGCAGAGATTGACACGCTTGTGGTCGCGGGCCAGCTCGGCCAGCCGTTCACTCAACCACTCCAACGGAACTGGCCGCGGTGGCAGAGTCAGAGCCCAGCTGGTGAGCCCACGCTGGGCCAGCATGGCGGCTCCCTCGCGAGGCAGGCCCTGACTGCTCAGCAAGAGCACAGCTCCGTGGCCGGCCTGGCCTTTGAAGAGCTCGCCCGGTCCAAGGGGCTCCCCGGGCTGTCCGACCAGTCGGGTCACCTCGGCC
>CAZWUN010000017.1:0-30547 GCA_964637145.1 uncultured Burkholderiales bacterium | reverse complement strand
GTCTCCACCGCGATCCGCTGAAACAGCTCCTCCCCGGTGGCCTGCCAGGCCTCCAGGTAGAGCTCGGAAAGCAGGGCGTTGTCGTAGAGCATCTTCTCGAAGTGGGGCACGAGCCACTTTTCATCCACCGAGTAGCGGTGAAAGCCGCCTCCGAGCTGATCGTAGAGGCCTCCCCGGGCCATCTTGGTGAGGGTCGTTTCGACCATGGCCCGGGCGGCGGGCGAGTCCAGGCGCAGCAGGGCGCTCAGCTTGAGGGGATTGGGGAACTTGGGACGGCCCCCGAAGCCCCCGTTACGCGGGTCAAACTGGCGCTGCATTCGGTGCATGGCCTCATCGAGCAGACTGGAGTCGAGCATTGTGGGCTTCTCGGGCAGACGACGGGTCTTCTCCAGGGCCTCCACCAGCTCTTTGGCGGTGGCAGCCACGTCCTGGCGTCGCTCGCGGTAGGCCTCGGCCAGTCGCAGCATCAAGTCCGGGAAACCGGGCATACCCATGCGCGACTCGGGCGGGAAGTAGGTTCCCCCGTAGTAGGGCTCGAGCTGGGGGGTGAGCCAGACGCTCATGGGCCAACCCCCGTGGCCGGTCAGGATCTGGACCGCCTGCATGTAGATCCGATCCAGGTCAGGCCGCTCCTCCCGGTCCACCTTGATGTTCACGTAGTGCTCGTTCATCACCCGGGCGATGCCAGGATCCTCGAAGCTTTCGTGCTCCATCACGTGGCACCAGTGACAGGCCGAGTAACCGATGGACAGAAAGATCGGCCGGTCCTCGCGGCGAGCGCGCTCGAGCGCCTCTTCCCCCCAGGGATACCAGTCCACCGGGTTGTTGGCGTGTTGCAGGAGGTAAGGGCTGGTCTCCTGACTCAGGCGGTTGCTGCTCATGGGCGGCTCCTTTCCTGCCCCGCCGCGGCAATCCTGGCAAGGCAGGAAACGCCCTCCCCTTCGTTCGAAGGCCTGTTCTCCATCACCAGAGAAGGCGGGTCCGGCCGTGGAATTTGGCATCACGTTCAAGGGAGACATCAGCCCCGAGCGCACCATTGCGTTGTGCAAGCAGGCCGAGGCGGCCGGTTTCGACTACGTCTGGTTTTTCGACTCGCACGTGCTCTGGCCCGAATGCTATACCACGATGGCGGTCTGCATGCGCGAAACCGAAAGGCTTCGCTACGGACCCTGCGTGACCAATCCCGGCGTGCGCGACTGGACCGTGGCCGCCTCCACCTTCGCCCAGCTCAACCGCCTCAGCGGCAACCGCTACGACCTCGGCGTGGGCCGAGGCGACAGCTCGCGCCGAGTGCTGGGGAAGAAGCCCCTCAACCTGCAAACCATGGTCGAGTTCTCCCAGGCCTGCGTGGACCTGGCCGCAGGCAAGAAGATCGAGGTTGACGAGCGCGAGGTCGAGCTGGTCTGGTCCAACTCCACCATGCCCACCTGGTTTGCCGCTTACGGCCCCAAGGCGCTGGCCTGCGCCGGCGAGCATGCCGACGGGCTCATCCTGCAGCTGGCCGACCCCTGGCTGGTCAAGTGGTTCAGCAAGCAGGCCCTGGAGGCGGGCGAAAAGGCCGGCCGCGACATGAGCAAGTTCCGCATCATGTCGGCCGCTCCGGTCTGGGTGGGCGATCTGGAGAAGGGGCGGGCCCAGACGAAGTGGTTCCCGGCCATGGTGGGCAACCATGTGGCCGACCTGGTCGAGAAGTACGGCAAGGATGGCGGGGGTGACGTGCCCGAGCGCCTGGTGCAGTACATCGAGGGCCGCAAGGGCTACGACTACAAGCACCACGCCGACAAGAACGCCGACCACCTGGACTTCATCAGCTCTGACATCATTGACAGCTTCAGCATTCTGGGCGATCCGGCGGCTCACATCCACAAGCTGGAAGAGTTGAAGAGAGCTGGCATCACCCAGTTCAACATCTATCTCATGTGTGAAGAGGAAGAGCGCATCGTGGCCGAATACGGCGACCATGTCCTCCCGCACTTCCGCTGAAGCTCCGGTGGCGATAGGAGCCTGGCTGACGGCCGTCGCGCCCGACAAGCAGGTGCAACGCTGGGTCATCCCCGAGACGGAAGTTCTGGTGGGCCGGCCCGAAGCGCAAGAGCCGGAAGGCAAGTTCACCGTGGCCGGCGATCCCACCCTGAGCCGGCGCCACTTCTGGGTGGCCCGCACCCTGACGGGGCTGCGCATCCGCCGCTGTCCCGAGGCACGAAACCCGATCTTCTTCCAGGGCCAGGACAAGGACGATTTCGAGCTGACTGCCGGCCAGCACTTCGTAGTGGGCAGCACCCACTTCCAGTTCGCCACGAGCGACCGCTCCTCAGAGCCCCCCACTCCGGCCCGCGAGATGACCCTGGCCCATTCCAGTCGCGAAGGAGCGCGCGAGCGCCAGGCCCGCGAGTGCCTGCACGCCATGACGCGCCTGCTGCCCCGGCTCAAGCGGGCCACCGATGAGCAAGGCCAGTGGGAAGGGGCGCTGGAGGTGCTCGCTGGCGTGCTGCCCCGGGCCAGCACGGTGATGGCCCTGAAGATCGACCCCGAGCGGCTCGAGCAAGACCAGGGCGACTTCTACGAGGTGATCCACTCTTATCAGCCCTTCGCCGCGAGCCGTCCGCTGCCGCCCAGCCGGCGCCTGCTCCGCTCCTCCTTCAAGGGCCAGGAGACCTCACTCCACCTGTGGGAGGATGCCGGCGGGGGCGAGGGGCTCACCGTTCAGGCGCAGATGACCTGGGCCCTGGCCGCGCCTGTGCCCGGCACCGACTACGCTCTTTACGCCTGGGGGGGCGAGATGGGCAGCACTCTCACAATGGGCACCGAGGACCAGCCCGGCCAACAGGAGCGGGTGCTGGTCGACCTGGTGGCCGAGACCCTGGCGCACTACATGGTGTTGCGCCAGATGCACCAGCTCGAAGGCCAGGTGGGCCAGTTCTTCTCGCCGGCCCTGCGCAAGCTGCTGCTCCAGCGGGGCTCGGAAGCCATCCTGCAGCCGGCCCGCCGACACGTGACCGTGCTCTTCTTCGACCTGCGCGGCTTCTCTCGCGCCACCGAGAAAGCCGACGAAGGGAGCCAGGACCTGGACAAAATGCTTGAGCACCACGATGCCCTGACCGAGGTTATGACCATGGTGACCGGGGCCGTCTTCGAGGAAGAGGGGATCGTGGTGGATTATCAAGGAGACGCCATGCTGGCCTGCTGGGGGGCGCCGATGGCTTGCGAGGACCATTCCTTGCGGGCGGTGCGCACGGCCCGCACCATTTTGGAGAAGCTGCACGGGCTGGACGTGCCCTTTGGCACCCAGGCCCCCGGGGGGCGTCGCCAGATCATGCGTTGCGGCATGGGCATCGGTTGCGGCGAGGTGGTGGCCGGACAGATCGGCGCCCGCCATCAGATCAAGTATGGCGTGATGGGTCGGGTGGTCAACCAGGCCTCGCGCCTGGAGGGGCTGACCAAGTACATCGGCGTGCCCGTGCTCATGACCGCTGACGTGCGCGCCTCGCTGGGGGAAGAGGTGTTGTGTCGGCGCGTGGGCCGCATCCGTCCGGCCGGAATGGCCGAGGCGCTGCTGCTGCATGAGCTGGTCGTGCCGGTCGAGCTGGGCGGCAGCGGCCTCTCGCGCGAGGAAGTGGCCGCTTACGAGGCTGGCGAGGCGCTCTTCACCGAGGGCCGTTTCATGGACGCCCTGGGCTCGCTGCGCCAGGTGCCCCTGGAGGACCCGGTGGGGAGCTTCCTCACCCGCCGGGCCTACCAGTTGATGGACGAGGGCGCTCCCGAAGGCTGGGAGGGCGTGCTGGAGTTCAAGGCCAAGTAGAGCCGCGCATAGCGCTCGAGTCCGACCTTGAGGTGGGGCGGCAGGGCGGCGGGGGTGGTCATCCGCTCGATCTGGGCGACCCTGCGGGGAATGGCTTTGAAGTCGATGTCCACCTGGTCTTTGATCTTGCGTTTCATAGACCAAGCATAGGGTAGCCGGGCTCAGACTTCAGTGATCATGCGTCACACTTCAGGGGGAACCAGTTGAGGAAGGAATTTCTGATAGAGCTCGCTGAGCTTCTTCTGGTAGTAAGCCACGTTCTCATCCGGGCTGGCCGGGTCATGCTCCACCACCCGCTTGCAGTTGTTGTAAGCGGTCACGCTGGCTTTCTGGCCGGTGATGTAGTAGCTGACCGCGTCGCCGGCCACGTAGCCCCGCTCGGCGGTCAGGGCCAGCTCGTAGGCGGCTGCCCGGTTGCGCGAGCCGGCTCCGGTCTTCTTGCGGTAGGCCTCCGGCGACTCGGACAGGGTCTCGGTGCGGGCCAGGTCGCGCACGGGAACCCGGCGCTCCCGCAGGGCCTTCAGGGTCTGCTGGTAGAGCTGCTCCACTTGCTCCCCCTGGCCGGACAGCACCAACCGCAGCATCTCTTCCAAGAACCTGCGGAGGTAGGGCTCCAGGCTCCGTGAGCGCAGGCCCGAGCCCTTGACGGTCAACTGGCCGGCCTGGTCGAGCAGGGCGTAGTTCTTCATCTTATGGCAATACATGGCCAGGTAGCGGCCGTCCAGCTCGACCTGCAGGCCGGCCGGGAACTCGGCGTTCAGAGCCTCAACCAGGGCCTGCTCGGCCGGTTCACCCTGCACCTCGGGGGGCGGAACGAAGTAGACCCCATCGGTATCCACCTCCAGGATGGTGGCCCCGCGGCCCTTCAGCCAATCGATCATTCGAGTGAGCAGTTGGCGACCCTCGGACGTGACCCGGGCAGCCTGCTCGAAGTCGCTGAAGTTGCCCTGAGCAAAGCCCAGGTAGCCGTAGAACGAATTGATCAGGATCTTGAAGATGGTCTGTAGGGCGTTATAGAACTGGCGCTCTTCCGGGCCCTGGCTGGTGCGGTGCAGACGGCGGGCCTCCAGGCGAAAGCTGCGAAGATCGGTAAGCAGTCCCCGGAACACCCCCAGCGTGTCGCCCCGGGGCCACAGCTCGTGCTCCACCATCAAAGACGGATAGAGCGAGGCCACGTCACAATGCAGTACCCCGCGAGCCACCCCGGCGTGCTCCTGGGCGGTCAGCCCCCCGGCGAACTCCTGCACGCCGGGTCGCGCCGGCAAGGCCGCGCGCCGGCGCAAATACTCGCGCAAGAAGAGCGAGTTGATGCGGGTGGCGTTGCCCCTTAAGATGACATGCTCGTAGCCGTAAGGGAAGAGCTGGGTCTGCAGGAAGTAGGGATAGGCCAGCACTCGGGCCACCTCGAGAATCAAACCGGCGTCCTGGCTGGCCTGGGCCAGAACCCGATCAGGCCGGTTGTGGAACAGACCGGCCCGCTCGAGCGGCGAGAGCCAGGTGGAATCGGGAATGCCGACCCCCAGGTGGTCGGCCACCTCGCGCAGATCGTAAGAGGGCAGGTCGCGCTCGGAAACATCGTAGAGCTGGGTGAGGATCCAGAGATCGAGCAGATCGCGGCCGCGAATCTCCCAGCGCGGGTAGTCCAGCGTGCGCTCGGCGATGAACATGCGCGAGATCTGGTAGCGAGCGGGACTCTTGTCCCGGCCGAGGTCGAGCGGAATCTCCAGTTGCTTGGCCCGCCGGTAAAGATAGCGCAGGGTGGTCTTGAACAGATCGTGCCCCTCGATGACGTCCGGGTCGCGCTCGCGCACCATGGCCACGAAACGCTCCAGCATCTCCTCTTCGGTCAACTCGTCCAGGCTGAGCACAGTCTGCCAGCCACCTGGCTCACGCAGCACGATGGCCAGGATCGGATCGCGATCGGGAGAGGAGAACTCAAAGCCCTCGGTCAGGTCGGTCTCGATGGTGATAGCCAGACGCCGCAGCTCCTCGAAGGCGATGCCGCGATAAAAGGTGCGCCCGGTCCAGAGAAGGTACTGATGGATCACGTCGGGGCTGAAGATCTGCGCAGACTCCTGGTGCCCGGGCGAGTTGCCGCAGGCCTTGGCGATATGGCGGCTCACCTTGCGAAGCTCGCTCATGTCCGGGCAGCGGACCAGAAAACGGAAAAAGCCCTCCCCGGCCAGCGGCTCGAGCTCGAAGCGGGCGCTGCAGCCCTCCAGCAGATCGGGCTGGCTCAACCAGAGGAAGGGCTGAAAGTCTTCCCAGCGCTGCTCCACACCCTGATCGGTGCGCCACCAGGTAGTCACCCCGACCGCCTCCTCGGCCGCCCCCACCAGGCCGTGGGTCCGATCGGAGCCGAAAAGGGCTGGATGGTCGGCCAGGGGCAAATGGTCCAGCGAAAGCCTCACGGGGGGGCGGCTTCTTGCCCGGCCGGGGGAGGACCTGCGCCCGGCCGGGCGCGAACCCAGCTCTCATGGAGCCCGTGGACTACGACATCGAGCCCTCCAAGGATCTGCTTCGCCTGATGTGGAGTGACGGGCGGGCCACCATGCACTCCATGGCCGACCTGCGCCGCCAGTGCCCCTGCGCTTCGTGCCGCGCCGAGCGGGAGAAGATGAAGAATCCGATGGGTCTGCGCGTTCTGAGCGGGCCCGCCCCCGCAGTGGAGCAGGCGGTCATCTTGAAGGTGCATCCGGTAGGGCGCTACGCCCTGCGCTTTGACTGGAACGATCGGCACTCCACCGGAATCTACAGCTACGAGTTCTTGCTCGAGCACAGCAGCCAGTAGCAAATTTCCGGCTGCGCGACGCCGGCGATGGGGCCTTTCAGTATTTTTTCAGGGTCGACTGGTAGTTTACAACTACAGCAATCTGCGACCAGGGAGGCGTGCGATGATCGACAACAATAACCTTCGTGTCAGCTCATCCAATCAGTATCTGATGAGCAGCGCCTCGGGCCGTAACTCGGCCTGCCTGACGGCGCCTGAGCACGGTGAGCTGCTGATCGACAGCGGGCTGAACAGCCTGGCCTGGCTCGAGCAGCCCATGTCGCTGGCCGAGATGCAAAGAAACGGCAACTCGAGCTTCGTTCTCTAAGCTTTCTCGGCCCATCGAGGAAGTCCAAGCACTGCTCTTCAGATGCAACGAAAAAGGGCCGCCCGGAAGGGCGGCCCCTTTCCATTCAAGATCGACTTAGAAGTCGACCTTCATCTCAGCCATGAACTGGTGGGCCTGGTAGTTGCCACCAGCAAAGGCCCGCTGCTGGAAGTCGAGGTAGCGGTAGTCGAGCGACAGTCGAGTGTCGCGCGAGAGCTCGAAGTCCAGGCCGATGTTGGGGATGGTCTGGGTGAAGCTGGTGTTCAGCACCCCGCTGAATCCGCGGTAGTCGAGATACCAGATGCCACCGCGAATGTCGATGTCCTCGAACATCGGGTAGGCCAGTGAGAGCTTGTAGACGTCTTCGGTCAGGCTCATCGCGTCAATGGCCGGGCCGCCGCGCCGCAGGTTGTAGCGGAAGTAATCGGCTCCGAGCTGCAACTGGTTGTCAAACTCGTGGCGGAAACCGCCGCCGTAGGACTCGACCGTGCCGAGTTCAGCGCCACCGGCCTGGAGCATCGGGAAGAGAGGCTCGATGTTCCCCACCGTCTGCACCTGGGCCGGGGTGGTGGCCTTGACCTGCTGCAGGTTCTGGTAGTTGACGAAAACGGAGGTCTTACCGTTCTTGTTCCACTGATCCTCGTTCCAGGCGTAGCTACCGTTGAACTGGACGCCCTTACGATTGTTGGGGTAATTCAGGTAGTCGTGCAACTGGTAGTATGCCGAGTAGTAGGTTCCGTAGGGCAGGAAGACCGGAATGGCCGGCGAGGTCGGATAGGCGATCATGAACGGATCGTAAGTCGGGTCCGTATGCTGATACTGCAAGCTCAGGTAGAGCCGCTCCATGGGAGCGGCGCTGATACCTAACCGGTAAAGACTTCCCGTCGCCGTGGTCGAGAACAGGTTGCCCTGACGATCCGGGTCATAGGTCGAGTGGGCGTACTCGCCAAACAGGCGCAGGTCGATGTCCTCCACCACCTGGCCATCGGCGTGCAGGCCGAACGTGACCTCTTCCTGGGGGCCGACGAAGGTACGCGCGGTATTGGTGCGCGTGTCGAGCCACGAGGACGTGGAGACTGGCGGAGCGCCCGGCCCGGTGAAGGGCACGGCCGGCAGGGGCACCAGGCCCGAGCCGAACCGCACACCGTCATTATGGGCGTCATTGACGGTGCGGGCCACGTTCAGGTCGACCATGCCCTGCTTGAACTCGTAGCGGATGTTACCCGCCATCGATTGGGTATTGTAGGCCGTCAGGTCGGGCAGAATGGTGTAGAGGGCCTCGTACTTCCAGCCCGAGTCAGTCCCGGCGATGGAGCCGTTGACGTTGAAGCCATTCATCGACAGCCAGCGCGGCTTCTGGTAACCGGGGTTGCGCGGCCCCTGGAGCACAAAGCCCTCGACGTAGCGGGGGAAGAACGAGCCGATCGTGAGCTTGGTGTCGCTGGGACGATGCTTGACCCAGAAGTTGTCGAGCACCATGCGGGTAAAGGGCTGATTGTTGTCGGGTTGCTGGCCGGGAACCACGCCGCCGCGAGCGGTCCACTGGTTGAGCAGGAAGGGAGGGGTGATGCCCCAGTAGGCATCCACGCCCTGGTCACCCTGAGAGGTAAAGGCCACGAACTCGGCCCCGGCCAGGATGTCGTCCGAAACATCGGCATTCAGACCCAGTGTAGCCGCCGACGTGAAACCGGCGCCATCCAAGAGCAAGCGGCCGGTAGACCAGTCGATCCCCGGGTTCGCAGCCGTGCCAATGGTGGCAGGCCCGACCAGGTTGTTCGAAACGGCGATGGTATGCAGACGACCATAGAAGCGGATCCGCTCGAGCTCGCTGACGCGCTTGTCGAGGCGGCCCACGTTCTCTTCCAGATTGGTGACCCGGACGCCCAGGGCCTGCAGTTCTTCGCGATAAGCCTCGACCAGTTTGCGCAGGTCGTTGAGCTCGGCCTTGGTGGCGAAGGTCGCATGCTCTTGCTCCATCTTGGCCAGCAGACGGGCGATGACCATGGCGACTTCGTAGCGCGTTGCCGCCCGATCGCCCTTGAATGTCCCGTCCGGGTAGCCTTCGACAAGACCCTTCGCAGCCAGAGCCCGCAAGGCGTCCGAAGCCCAGTGGTTCTCAGGAGCGTCGGGGAATAGCGGAGCCGCCACGCTCTGAGCTGCCATAATCGACACGAGCGAGAGCCCACCGACAAAGTTCCACAACCGTTGCACCGATCGATGCCCCCTTATCCAGATTCGCCCCGGTAGGCACGAAGAAACTTCAGTACACCCGAGGTCCTATTTGAATACCATTCTATTCTTGAGTTTTCCGCAGTATTCTCGCAGGAACTGTTTTCCCCTTCCGAATGTGTGAAAAGTGGAAAAACCGTTCGAGACAGTCATCGTAGGTGGCGGCGCGGCGGGTTTTTTTGGAGCCCTTCGACTGCGTGCGCTGGCACCTCGAGCCTCCATTCTGGTCCTGGAGTCGGCCGCCCGGCCCCTGGGCAAAGTGCTCATCTCGGGCGGGGGGCGCTGCAACGTCACCCACGACCTCAACGACCTGGAACGGCTGCTGGAGTTCTATCCTCGCGGCGGACCGGCCCTGGCCTCCATCCTGCGCAGATTCATGCCGTCCGACACGGTCGAATGGTTCGAGTCGCGCGGGGTGAAGCTCAAAACCGAGGCGGACGGACGCATGTTCCCGGTCACGGACCGCTCCCAGAGCATCGTTGACTGCCTGCTCAAAGAAGCTGCCCGGTCGGGAATCGAAGTGCGTCACGGAGATCCGGTCAAGTCGATCTCTGCCACCCCCCACGGCTACCTGGTCCAATCCAAAGGCGGCCGATTCTCATGCCGGGCCGTGCTGCTGGCCAGCGGAAGCTCGCCGGCAGGGTATCGCTGGGCCACCGCGCTGGGCCACGAACTGGTAGCGCCAGTGCCTTCGCTCTTCACCTTCAAAGTGGACAGCCCGCTGCTCCAGGGCCTGGCCGGGGTCAGCCTGAGCCACTCCCGGGCCACCTTACTGCTCGACCCTCCCATCACCCAGGAGGGACCCCTGCTGGTCACCCACTGGGGTCTCTCCGGGCCGGCCATCCTGAAGCTCTCGGCCTGGGGCGCCCGGGTTCTGGCCGAGCGCAACTGGCGTTGCCCCCTGTCTCTCGACCTCGTCCCCGAGCTCACGGGCGCGGATCTGCGAGATCTCCTGTTGAGACTGAAGCAGGGCGGACGGCGCCAGCTAGGCAACCCGCCCATCGAGCTACCCCGCAGCCTGTGGCGGGCTGTCCTGAAAGGGGCGGAGCTGGACCCTCAACGGGTCTGGGCCGAGACCTCCAATCGCGATCTGGGCAGCCTGGCCGAGCACCTGAAGGCCTGGCGCTTCGAAATCGCGGGCCGAGGCGTCTTCAAGGAGGAATTCGTGACCGCCGGAGGGGTCCCGCTGGACCAGGTCCAGCTCAAGACTCTGGAGTCACGGCGCTCGCCGGGCCTGTTTCTGGCCGGAGAGATCCTGAACGTGGACGGGTTGACCGGCGGGTTCAACTTTCAGAGCGCCTGGGCCAGCGGTTGGGTGGCCGGCCAGGGAATGGCCGCCAGGTTGTAGTGAAGAAACTAGCGCCAACGGACTTCCAGGCCCCCCCAAAAGGACAAGCAAAACCTTCAATACGGAACGCTCAATGGATAGGCCGGGAACTCCTGAAGACACGGGGCCAGTCTTGGGAGAGGTAAAACGGACCCGGCTGCGAACCCGTTTTGACTGTCTGGCCTGAAGGAGTGTTCATGAAAAAGCATGCCTGGTGCGCCGCCGCGCTCTTCGCCTCCCTGACCTTCGGATGCGGCGGCGATTCCGCCGCCACCAACACAGGCGGCGGCGACGTCCCCGATCCACTCCCCCTCGACGGCACCTTCCGACTCGACCTGGGAGCCTTCGGACCAGGCAACGTCGCCGATCTGCTCTTCTTCACCACGCCCGCGACCGGCAATGCCAGCTTGCAGGTCAATCTGGACAACCAGAACCGCGAGCCGATCTCGGCCCGCACCGGGGAAGAGACCTGTGACGGCTCGGTTGAGGAAGAGGTTGCCTCCAAGGACCTGCCGCCCGAGGTGTGCCAGGCAGAGCGCAGCGAAATCGCGCGCGCCATCAAGCAGCGTGCCAATGTGAGCGACGACAGCATGCAGCCCCGCTTCGAGCAGGTGGCCCAGGGCAGCGACATCACCTTCTTCGTGGTGGGGCCGGGCAACCTGTCCTGCCGCAAGATTCTGGACGAGAGCCAGACCACGAACTGTGTGATTTTCGCCGAGGTCCGCAATGGACAGCCAGTGCTGAGCACCGAGCGCGCCCTGGCCATCGCCCAGGCCTGGGACAGCAACAACCCGGCCCGCCCCGGCTCGGGCATCTACTCTCAGGTCCGGGCCGCTTTCGGCTCGGAGTGGACGACCAACGGGGGACGTGACGGCGACAGCAAAATCGTCCTGGTTTTCTGCAGCGGAGCCAGCATCGGGTCGAGCCTGTTCGGCTTCTTCCGTCCGTCCGACGAGTTCAGCAAGGCCGAGATCGCCACCTCGAACGAGGGCGAGATCCTCTATTTGAATGCCGACAAGTCCGATTTCGACACGCTGGCCACCATGGCTCATGAGTTTCAGCACATGGTTCGCTTCAATCAAAAGCTCATCCAGCAGGGCACGTTCGCTGGCACAGCGGAGAACGACACGATCGACGAAGGCGCCTCGATGAACGCCGAGGAGCTTTGCGGCTACAGCCTCGATGCGGCCGGGGGCGGAAACCGATTCATGTTCCAGGGCTGCCAGTCCTACCTCGAGCAGGCCGCCGACAGCAATCTCTTCGATGGCTTCAACGGCGCCCTCCGATTCTATGGCGGCGGCTACCTGCTGGTGAAGTACTTCCGCGAACAGTTTGGCCAGACCGCCTTCGTCACGTTCAACACCAACACGGGCATCGGGTTCAGCAACATGGCCTCGGTGGCCGGACTGAGCCAGGCCGAGCTGTTCCGTCGCTTCTCGCTGGCCCTGCTGGCCTCGGGGTTCACCGGCTCGGTGCCGCCCGAAGGCCGCTTCCCCTCGGGCTTCAGCACGCAAGGCTCCTTCAACATCAACGAACTGGGAGCCGTTTCGCTGCCGGGTCTCCAACCCGCCACGGTGCTCAACCCCCCGTCCAGTCCAAGCAATCTCACGGTGGTTGCCTTTGCGCCCACGCTGGTGCGACTCCAGGGCGGCTCGGGGCAGAACCTGGTCGTGGAGGGCACGACCACGGGCGAAGGCACCTTGCAGGCCGTCACCGAGAGCACGGTCGGCGTGGTTTCCTCGACGACGGCCCAGACCCTGGGCGCCCAGGCCCGCTCCGAGGACCAGGATGCAGCCCAGGACTCGGGGGTACACAAGGTGACCCCACCCGAGAACGTTCCCCAGCTAGACGTCATCTGGCTGTCCGACTGAGCACGTTCGCCGCATGAGAAAGGGCCGCACAGTTGCGGCCCTTTCTCGTTTCATGGGGTCAGCGCACCACCAGCCGGTCCGAGCCGCTGCGCCCGAAGGTCTCGGGGTTGTACATCTCCTCGGCCTTGGAGGGCGGCACCACATAGCTCCCGGGCGTGGTGGCCCGGGCCACGTAGGTGTAGTCGTAGACCCCTTCCCAGAGCATCGAGGTGAAGGCTTCCACCCGCTCGTCACGCATGTTCTGGTGTTCGTACCAGGTGCCCATCCAGTACCAGTAAGGTCCGATGGCATCGCGCTGCTTCGGGTCCTGAGGCACAGTGCCGGTGACATTGAGAGCCGGGTTGAGAGGCTCGAGCCCGGCCGGCAACGGATCCACCAGAGCCACGTGGTAGCGCCGGTTAGGTGCCACCATGGTGAGGCGCACCCGCACCCGGGCGCCGGCCTTGACGGTCCACACCCCCTCCGCGTCCTGGCTCACGTCCCCCTTGTCGTCCACCGCCTCGTAACGGCGCTGGACGGTGAAGCCGTGGTCAGCCGGGTCGAGCTTGAGGTCCTTGGGCGCATAGCGCATTCCAATGCGGTAGTATAGGCGGCCCGGGCCCTCCTTGCTGAGCACCAGATCTTGCTTGCCCTTGCCCGCCAGCCAGCTCATGGGCACTTCCAGGCCCTTGCGGTCGGGGCTGCGGCCGACGAAGCGCTGCTCGCCGGCATATTGCTTGCCAAGCCAGACCCGGGCCACGAAGTCGGGCGTGACCTTCTCGTAGGTGTTGAAGTAGCGGTCCATGGCCAGCAGCACGAAGACGTTCTCCTGGGTGTTGAGCCAGTGCCCTTTGGTCCGGTGACCCAGGAGACCCCGCACCAGCTTGGGGATCAGGTCGCTCTTGGGCGAGTCGAGGATCAGCGCCTCCAGCAAGATGGCATCCACCCGACGATCCGAGTAAAGGAGCAGGTGGGGCCCGCTCTCTCCGTAGTCTTGCACGAAGTTGGCCGCCTCGGCCGTCTCCGTGACGCGGTTGTCAAGGTGGCGCCTGATGGCCGCCGCCTCGGGCTCCTTGCTCAGGATGGGCAGGATGAAACCCAGCGCCTCCAACGAGAGCTTGTCTACCCCTCCGGCCTCGGCCACCAACTTTTTGGCCCGGCTCACGTCCTTGTCGCCATTGAGAGAGCGCACCCAGAGGGCGTAGGCGATGATGGTACGCCGACAGTCCAGGCCATACCAGTGGTGGATGTGGTTTTCCACGTCGCGCACGTAGGCCAGGCTGCGCTCGAGCATATCGCCGGGAATGGCGTGCCCCTTCAGTTTGGCTCGCACCAGGGTGTGGGCTACGTGCACGCTCAGGTAGGGCCAGTCCTCCTCGTCCGGCCGCCAGAATCCAAAGCCCCCATCGGGACGCTGCATGCCGCGCAGGCGCTCGAGATCGAGCTGCACTGACTTCTTGACCGCCGCGGGGTCGGGCATCTCCTCGCTCCGGAAGGCTCCGAGCACATCCTGCAGGGCCACGATGCCCAGCACGCGTGAGGAGACCTGCTCGGCGCAGCCGTAGGAGTAGGTGACCAGGTAGATCATGGCGTCGGTCAGCTCGGCCAGGGCGGTCGAGGTGGTGGTCAGCTCCAGGCCACCGAACTGCTTCCAGACCTCGCCGGGGGCCTGCACGGGCTGGGCCGTGGCCCCCTCGTCGAGCTGGCCATAGGTAGCGAAGGCCTCGGTGGTGGCCGGGGTCCACACCGGAAAGCTGAACTCGCTGGCATCCGAGTGCTCCGCGCTGAAAGCGCCCACCTGGAAGGAGGCGGTGCCGGCCGAGTCGGTGCTGACCGGGAAGCGCACCTCGGCCCGGTCGTTGGCCTTGACCTGGAAGGCCCGGCCCTGGCCCTCGGCCAGCACTGCGTTCTGAGCCCGCACCACCACCTGCACCTCGAGCGGCTGGTCGGTCTGGTTCTGTACCACCACCGGAAGCTCGGCCCGATCGCCGAAGTTCAGGAAACGCGGGGGCGAGGGGCGCACCATGAGGGGCAGCCGGGCCACGACGCTGGACTCGCCCTTGCCGAACTGGTTGGCGCCCGCCACGGCCACGGCCACGATGCGGTAGCGGGTCAGGTTGTCAGGCAGCTTGACGCTGACTCGGGCGGTGCCGTCAGTTTTCGTCCTGACCCGGGGCGCGAACAGCGCCAGGGCCGAGAAGTTGGTGCGCACCTTGACGGGAGGTTGCTGGCTGGAGCCGCCCCCGCCGGCTTCAAGCTTGGCGCGGCGAGCCACCGGAGCCTTGCCCATCTCCTCCTCGGGAGCGGCAGCCGCACTGGGCATGGGGGCAGCGGCGTCCATGACGGCCCCTTCCGCGTAACCATTGGCAGTGCGTTGCTCGGCCTGCTCGGACAGCGAGGCCAGATCCACCAGCATGACGTACTGGCGGCTGTGCCAGTCGCTCACTCCGGTGTCTCGCTGGGCGTAGAAAAGGTCCAGCGGGTTGGCGACCTGGTAACCGGTCAGGGCCAGCACCGCCTCGTCCACCATGACCAGGGCTACCTCGCTGTCGGCCACGTTCTGGCCTTTGGCGTCGGTCACCCGCACGTCCACGTGGGTCTCGGCGCCTGGCTCGAGCCCTTTCTGAGCCGGCAACACCTCCACCTTGAGGGTGCGCTCTCGGGGCGGTACGGAGAGGTTCAGCATCCCGGTGGCATAGGCGGGCCGCTCGGACTTACCCGAGGTGTCGTCCTCGCGCTTGTTCCTGCCCACCAGGTCGACCTGGGCGTACAGATTGGGGATATGAGCCGACGCAACGGGCACCGTGAGAACCGTGGAGGGCCCGGTCAGACTGAAGCGACGCGTCTCGAGCAGGCCCGAGCGGCGCAGGGTGAGCACCCCCTCGGCCGGGTAGAAGGGCGCCTGCACCAGGATCTGAGCCGTCTCCCCCGGCTGGTACTCCTTGCGGTCGGGGATCAGCACCACCCGTTCCTGGGCCACCCCGCGGTCGGGCACCTGCTTGCCGCCCGGCACCCAGACGGTGAGCTGGCTCTCGTTGGGCCGGTCTTTCTCGTCGTAGGTGCGCACGGTGATCTGGTAGGTGCCCCCGGCCGGCGTCTTCAGGCTGAAGTGGGAGGGCGTATCGCCCGTGGAGCTCTCGTCGAAGTCCTGGCGGTCGGCGTAGACCGTCTGGTAGCGGCCCTTGCGGTACTCGTAATCGACGCGGGCCGAGCGCAGCTCGATGGGCCGGCCCGTGAGAGCCTTGCCAGCGGTGTCGCAGACCAGCACGTCCAGCTCGATCGGCTTTCCCTGCTCCACGAACGTGCTGGCCGATTTGAGCCCCACGTAAGCGTCGGAGGGGTGCACCAGCACGCTGGTGGAGGCGTTCCAGGCCTGGCGGTTGACATCTTGCACGCTGGCCTCGGCCTGCACCACCATGGGACGGGGAGGCTCCACGCTGGCAAAGTCGAGCTTGAGGCGGTGCGCTCCGCTCGAGTCGGTGCGCCCCTCGAAGGTCTGAGTGGCGTCGGCGGTGGGGCGCACGTAGAAGTCCATGTCCCACCAGGGGGTCCAGGTGCCGAAGGTGTACTCGTCGCGTCCGGGGGGTTGGAAGGAGCCCTGGGAGGCGCTCACGGCCCAGTCGACCTGGGCGTTGGGCAGACCGCCCCCGGCGTAGTAGCTGGCTTTGACCGTGGCCAGAGCGCTCTGGCCGATGGAGGAGGTCTCGGGCTCGGCGCTGACGCTGACCTCGAACTCGGGCCGGCGGAACTCCTGCACCTCGAAGGTGTGGGCGGTGCTGCCCCCGGGGGAAAGACCGGTGGACAGCTCCAGGCGCGAGGTGCCCAGATTCATGGTCTTGGGCAACTTCAGCTTGAGATCGAAGCCGCCCAGAGGGCTGACAGGGGTCTGGCCTTTCTTGATCTCGTTGCCGCGCGAGTCGTAGAGGGTCCAGGAGACCCGGGTCTCCCCGAGCGGACCGGCAGCGGCGATGTCGCCCCTCGGGCCGCCCTGCCAGCGCCGCATCCAGCCCTTGACGAGCACCTCTTCGTCGGGGCGGTACATCTTGCGGTCGTCGAACACGAACCAGCTGAGCCGGTCGTTCTCGGCCACTCTCGACCAGCCCGAGCGGTCCCAGGCGTAGACATTGCGAGGCAAGAAGGTGGCGTCCTGGCCCGAGCGGGCCACCAGGATTTCGCAATTTTGCGAGGGCAGCTCCAGCTTCAAGCTGCCATCCGAGGCGGTGCGGCCGCGGGGCCCACCGAGCAGGCTCACCTCGGCCTCGTTCACGGGCGAGCCGTCGGCCAGCTTGCTGACGTAGGCCACCAGCGAGGTTGCGTCGTTGGCCGCATCCAGGCCCAGGTCGGTGACCTGTACCCAGGTGATGATGCGCTGGGGATACTTCTCTTTAGTAACCGGCTCCACCACCACGATGGCCATGCCCCTGCCAGCCTTGAGGGCGGGCGCAAGATCCACCTTCACCTCGGTCAGCTCGTCGGGCTGCACTCCGGTATCCTGGGTGATGTCCACCACCTTCTCACCGGGGGCCTGGAAGGGCTTATCGTAGCTCTGCTCGCTGAGAGCCTTGAGAAAGTCCGGCCACTGCTCAGGCCCGACAGCGTGCACCTTGACCTTGAGCTTCTGGTAGTTGATCAGATAGAGCGGAAAACCCGGCTTGTCTTTGGCCTGCAGAGTGACCAGCTGGCCCCCCGGAGCCATGATCTGGGGCTGGGCCGAGCCCACTTTGAAGGTGAGGGACTCACTCTCGCCCAGCGTCTGGCCAAAAGTGTCCGGCAGGGAGCCGTCCAGGCGCACGGTGTAGGTGGTGCGGCCCTTCGTCTGGCCGCGCACCCAGATCACCGAGCCGTTGGCCTCCACCTTGAGGCCAGGGAGCTTGGGCTCGACCTTCACCATGGTCTCGGGGTCGAACTTCTCCTCGTCGATCGGGTTGTTGAAACGAATGTAGAAGGGCTGGAGCGGTCGGCAATCATCCCCCCAGCCGCAGCGCGACTCCTCGACCTCGAGCTTGTCGTAAGTGCGGAAGGAGTAATCTTGAGCGGTCTCGGTGCTCAGCGGTCCCTCGGCCGAGGGGGTGCCAGGGCCGACGCTGACCGTGTAGCTGGTGGCCGGCGTGAGGGGAGCGGTGGCTTTGAAGACTACCCAGCGCTTCTTTTCCTCCTCGGAAATTCCCAGGTTGGCTGCTTTGACCTCTTCCTCCGTGGCCAGTCGCACCGAGACATCCCTGGAAACCTTCACGGTGGCCAGCACTTTCGAGGGAACCACGTCCTGGTTGAAATGCAGCCAGAAGAGCGGCTCCAGCGGATGGGGCCCATCGTTGGGCGCAGCGCCCGCCAGGGTGGGCGGCGGGGTCTTGAAGGTCCAGCGCTCGGCGGCGGCCAGCTTGTTGCCGGTGGCCGAAGCGGTGCCGGCCGGCACCTCCACGGTATACTCGGTGGCCATGGGGAAGCGGTGCAGCTCGTGACCTTCGCTGACCTGGCCCCGCGGCTCGAAGAGCAGCGTCTTGGTGCCCACCCAGCGCCAGTTGCCCTCCACCTCGGGAGCCAGGCGCACGGGTACGCCTTTGGCCAGCGTGTCAGCATGGGAGGTGACCGCCACCATGGGCTGTGAGAAGGTGACCGAGAGCTGAGGCACTTGCTCCACCGCGCCCTCGGGCGCGTGACGCAGCACCTTGAGGGGGCCCGACTCGACCTCGGGCGCCTTCTCGGGGGGCACGGGCGGAGGGAAGGGCTGCTTCTCGACCTTGCCGGCCCGCGGGGCGGGCAAGGAGCTTTCGCGCAGAGCGAACTCCTGCTTGAGGCCGGGGATTTTCTTTTGAGCCGGCAGGCGGGCGATCAGTTTCTTGACCTCGGCCTCGCTCAGGGGTTTGGATTCCGTGGGAGGAGTGGACGTACCCCCTCCCCCGGGGGTGCCCTCGGACAGACTGAAAACCAGGCCTTTGGCGGGAGAGGCCGTGCTCTGCGGGGTCTCGGCGGGGCGGGGCCCGCGCGAGCGGGGCCCCGGCGCGCCGGGGCCCGGGGAGCAGCCCCAGACCAACAGTGCGGCCAGGATGCAGAACGAGATCAGTCGTGCCCAGCGCATGGTATGAGCCCCTCCAGTCCCGCGTTTGGTCGGCGAGCGGGGCCGCCTTATTCCTTCCGGGTCTTCTCGACCAGGAAGCTCTGCAGGTTCTGGATCAGGTAAGCCACGCCCTCCGAGCCGCGCCCGATGGAGACCTGGATGTGGTCCATTCGGCTCAGGGTGGCGTCGGGGAAAACCATCTGCCCCTCCAGCGTGCGAGCCGCCTCGCGAAAGCTCTCCATCGAGTCGCGCAGGGGAGCCAGAAAACCACCCAGCACCCCGGCCTGGGTCTCCTCCAGGTTCATCATGGAGAGCACGTTGCCCGTCTGGTCCACGTGGCGGATCATGGCATCGAGGGCCTGGTCGAGCCGTGCCAGCACCTGGCGAACCTCGTCCGGGCTGATGCCCCGCTCGCGCTGGGATTTCTGGATGGCGTAAAGCTGCGGCATGAACCCCCGCTGCTCGGCCACCAGGCCGAGATGGAACAGGCAGCGGGTGCAGGAAGGGCCCGGGCCCTGATTGTCCAGGCCACACTTGAGACAGAGCATAGGGCGGGGCTCTTCGGGGTCCTCCCCGGGCTTGCCTTCAGGCTCCCGACAACTCGGGGCTCTGACGGCATTGTGGTCGGGGAGCAAGTCGCCCGGCGCCGGGCTCGGTCAAACTTGTTAACATGTCGGAAGTTTACATTTTCGTCATCATGTCCCAGAATAGAGTCCTAGAGCCAGTTCATGGAGGTGTTCAGGTGGCCCACCCGCACAAACGCTCGGACGGCATCGAAGCCATCGGCAACAATCACGCAGCCAGTGCCAACGCCGCCAACAATATCCAGATCCCGCAGCGGCAGGTCACGGTTCAGGCTCCGGCCACCACAGCCCGGCCGACGGAGGTCGAGCCCTCGGTGGCTCCTCCCGGTCATCGCCGCGCGGACTGGCTGCAGCTCTCGCCAATGGCCTCGCAGAAAGCCATCGAGAATGCCGTCACGAAACCGACCCGGCGCAGCGAGCTGATGGAAGCCGCCGCCCAGTCGCCCCACGGTCACGAGCTGGCGGCCATCGCCTGCGGCGAAGTGGTCCCCGAGGCCAGTGGAGGCAGCGCCAGCGGCGACCGTGACGAGCGTTAAGGCTCAGCGAGTGAAGGTCTGAAGCGAGCCCGGCGCCCTGAAGTCCAGGGAGGCCGGGTTCAGCACGATCAGGAGGTCGGGCAGCGTACCCTCGTTGCGGTGACCCCGCTCGTCCTCGGCCCCCGGCTCGTCGTTCCAGGCCAGGATGTGGATCTGGGCCACGTACTCGCCTGCCGCCAGTTCCAGGTAACCGACCTTGTCGCTGGCCACCGCTTCGAGATGGCGGTAATCGCCAAAGCAGAGTCCTCCCGACGAGCGGAAGAGGTATTTGCGCGAGCTGACCGCCAGCAGGCCCCGCTCGCGCTCGGTCAGGTCGGCCGGCTCGGCCGCGGTGCCCAGCCGCACCTCGTATTCGAAGACCCCGGGCGTGTTCAGGCGGACAGGCACGAAGTAGCCGCCAACCGTGTGACGCACGACCTCCGAGTCATCCCCGAGCGTGTCGTACCAGCTATCTTCGTCGTAGACCATGGGGAAGTGGGTGCTATCCCACAGGCCACACATCCCCGAGGTCACCACACACATGCCTCTCATGCAAAAGCCTCTTTGACCTCGCCCCGGCTCGGCACCTTCAGGCAAAAACGAGTGGCTAGCTCCTGAAACAAATTCAGTCTCGAAACAATCTGTTCAAACCCGCACTTTTCGGCTAAGATGAAGGCTGCAGTTTCGCTCTCCGAGCCGCGCCGTGGCGGGCTCCGAAGGCGGCAGACGAACGAACCGGAGGGCCCGTTTATTGGAAGAGCTCGTCGTGGAGCTGGTGGGCGTCACCAAGCGCTTCGACCGCGTGACCGCAGTGGACAACGTCACCCTGCAGATTCGCCGAGGCGAATTTTTCTCTTTACTGGGGCCTTCGGGCTGCGGCAAGACCACCAGCCTGCGGCTGGTGGCCGGCTTCGAGGAGCCCGACCAGGGCGACATCCGCCTCGACGGCAAACCCGTGCAGTCGCTTCCTCCTTACCGCCGACGGGTCAACACCGTGTTCCAGAGCTACGCCCTCTTTCCCCACCTGAACGTGTTCGACAACGTGGCCTTCGGCCTGCGACGCAGAGGCGTCAGCGAGCCCGAGATCCAATCCCGAGTGCGCCAGGCGCTCGAGCTGGTGCGCCTGCCCGACCTGTTGACCCGGCGCACCACCGAGCTCTCGGGCGGGCAGCAGCAGCGGGTGGCCCTGGCTCGGGCCCTGGTCAACGAGCCTCAAGTGCTCTTGCTGGACGAGCCCATGTCAGCCCTCGACCCCAAGCTGCGCCGCGACATGCGCACCGAGCTCAAGCGACTGCAGAAAGACCTGGGCATCACCTTCGTGCTGGTCACCCACGACCAGGAGGAGGCCCTCAGCACCTCCGACCGGGTGGCCGTCATGAACGCCGGCAAGGTCGAGCAGGTGGACGCCCCCCGGGCCATCTACGAGCGTCCGGCCACCCGTTTCGTGGCCGACTTCATCGGAACAGCCAACTTCCTGCCGGCCACCGTGAGGGCGGTCAACAACGGTCGCTCCACGGTCGTGCTCGCCGATGGCGTGAGCCTGGTGGCCCCTTCGGCCGAGAAAGCTCCCGTGGGGGCGCGAGTCGAGCTGTCGGTGCGGCCCGAGCGGCTGTGGCTCACCCGCGAGCCAGGCACCAACGGCTCCAACTGCCTGCCTGCCCGGGTGGTGGAGTGTACCTACATGGGCCCGGTCACCCGCTACACCGTGGAGGTGGCTGAAGGCGTCCGCCTGACCACCGAGCAACAGAACCAGGAGCTGGTGGACGGTTACCAGACCGGCGAGTCGCTCTTCCTGCAGTGGCAGCCTACCAGCGGCACCCTGCTGCCCGTCGAGGCTCGTTGACGAGGGCCACGGCCCCCCTTTCCGTCCTCAACCTGTCCCGGATGTCGCGGCGCTCGTTTCTGGGCTGCCTGGCCACCGGGACGCTTCTCAGCTCGTGCTCGAGCGCTTACAAGACGCTGAACTTCTACAACTGGGCCAACTACATCGGCGAGACCACCGTGGGCGACTTCCAGAAGGCAACCGGTATCCGGGTGAACCAGGACACCTTCAGCTCCCAGGACGTGCTCTTCGCCAAGCTCAAGATCGGGCTGGAGGGATACGACCTGGTCGTTGCCACGGACTACATGGTGCGCCGGCTGGTGAAGCACAAACTGTTGGCCCCGATGCAGGGCGTCCAGGGTCTGGAAGGCCTGCTGCCGCGCTTTCAACGAAAGCCATGGGACCCGGAGCACCGCTTCAGCGTGCCCTATCTGTGGGGTACCACCGGAGTGGCCTTCAATACCACTTATGCCCGGCCAGTTCCCGACTCTCTGAGCGTCCTCTGGGAGCCTCGCTACAAGAACCGCATCGGCATGCTCAACGAAAAGCGCGACACGATCGGAGCCGCCCTGCTCAAACTGGGCCTGGACGGCAACTCCGTGCGCCCCCAAGACCTGGAACACGCCCAGGCGGCCCTGCTCGAGCAAAAGCCGCTGGTACGCAAGTACAGCACCGACATGATCGACGACCTCGTGCGCCAGGAGTTTCACGTGGCCCTGGGCTACTCGGGCGACGTGGGGCAGGCCCACGACTCGCTGCCGGAGGTGGGCTACGTCATCCCCCGCGAGGGCGGATACATCTGGGCTGACAACCTGTGCATCCCCCACGACGCGCCCCACTATGAGAACGCTATCGCCTTCGTCAACTTCGTGCTCAAGCCCGAGGTGGCCGCCGCCATTACCAACACGGTCGGCTACCCCAACGCCGTCGCCCGCGCTCGCGAGCTGGTCAACCCGAAGCTGCTGGACAATCCGCTCGGTTACGCCCCCGAGAAGATGCTCGAGCAGACCATCTTCCAGGAAGACCTGGGCCCGGGGGAGCGCCTGTGGGACCGGGTCTGGGAGAAAGTGAAGCTGCACAGCGCATGAGACAGCGCACGGCCTGGCTCCTGGTGCTGCCCATGGTCGCCTGGCTGGTCTTCTTTTACCTCTTGCCGCTCGGGGCGGTGGCTCTGCAGAGCTTCCACCTGGTCACCCCCGACTACGAGATCGGCAAGGAGTGGACGCTGGAGAACTATCGCCGGGCCATGAACCCCGACTACTACCCCGTTTTGCTCCGCTCGGCCGGCTACGCCGCCGCCACCACGCTAGCCTGCCTGGTGCTGGGCTACCCCCTGGCCTACTTCATCGCCCTGCACGGGGGGCGCCACAAGAGCCTTTTCTTGCTGCTCTTGATGCTGCCGTTCTGGACCTCGTACCTGGTGCGCACCTACTGCTGGATGACCTTGTTGCAGACCGAAGGCCTGCTCAACACGGTGCTCTTTGAACCCTGGCTGGGGCGTCCGCTGGACATGCTGGCCACCGACGGCTCGGTCATCCTGGGTCTGACCTACGGATTTCTGCCCTTCGCCACCCTGCCCATCTACGTAGCCCTGGAGCGCATCGATCGCAGCCTGCTGGAGGCCTCGGCCGACCTGGGCGGCTCCCCCATCTCCACCTTCCTCAAGGTCGTGCTTCCGCTCTCGCGCCCGGGCGTGATCGCGGCCACGCTGCTCACCTTCGTCCCGGCCATGGGCGACTTCGTGACCCCCGAGCTTCTGGGCGGACCGAGCACCATCACCATCGGCCAGGCCATCCAGGAACAATATCTCCAGCTCTTCGACTGGCCTTTCGGAGCCGCCCTGGCACTGCTCTTGATGGTGCTGATGCTGATCGGCATCGCCCTCTATCTGCGATTGTCCGGCTCGGAACGGGTGCTGGCGTGAAACGCTTCCCCGTCCTGCTGGCTTACACCGCGCTGGTGTATCTCTTCTTGTACGCCCCGGTGCTGGTCATGGCTCTCTACAGCTTCAATCAAGACCCGCGCAACGCCGTCTGGAAAGGCTTCACCCTCCAATGGTACGCCAGACTACTGCAAGACAACGAGATCCAGCGGGCTCTGTTGAACAGCCTCCAGGTCGGCCTGATCGCAACCCTGGCGGCCACCGTGCTGGGCACCATGGCCGCCCTGGCCCTGACCCGCTACCGCTTTCGCATGCAGGGAGCGCTGAGCGGCCTCGTCTTTCTCCCCATGGTGGTGCCCGAGGTGGTCATGGGAACCTCGCTGCTTGCTTTCCTGGCCGCCATCGGCTGGAAGCTCTCGCTCTCCACCATCATCGTGGCCCACATCGCTTTCTGTGTCTCCTACGTGACCATCACGGTGCGGGCCCGCCTGGCCGGGATGGACTTTCGCCTGGAGGAGGCGGCCGCCGACCTGGGAGCCGGGCCCTGGGATACCTTCCGCCTGGTCACCCTGCCCCGCATCCTGCCCGGCGTCGTCTCTGGCGCTTTGCTCTGCATGACCATCAGCATCGACGACTTCGTGGTCACCTTCTTCACCCAGGGGATCGGCTCGGGAACCCTGCCGATCCGCATCTACAGCATGGTGAAAACCGGTATCACGCCTGAGATTAACGCGATTTCGACCCTGATGCTGCTGACCACGTTCAGCCTCATGCTGATCTATGGACGCCTGGGCTCAGGGCAGGAACCGTCCCGGGCTCGCTGAACCTACGCTTCCGGCCGTCAGCAGGCGGTCCGGACCTCCGGCACAATTACATCGCGCGGCCTGAAGCCGTGCCGGGGACGTTAGCCGCGCTCAGCGAGGCGCCCATGTTCAAGAACCAGATTCAGGGACTGCAGTCGGCCGGCGGGGCCACTCTGGAAGAGCGCCGGCGAATGATCCGAATTCGTTGCTACTGCCAGGTCGAAGTGCAGCAGGGCGAAGAGAAGCTCAAGGGCGTGGTCACCGACCTGGGCGTGGACGGCCTGCGCCTCAAGTGCCCCAGTAAGCTGGCCGAAGGCTCCCAGGTGAGCATCCACTACAACGGCGCCGATGCCGGTGGAGTTCGCTGCCAGGTGATCTGGAGCCAGCCCCACGCTCGCTACGTCGAGAGCGTCAGCGGTCTTCGATATGACGACTCGAGCGACAATCTTCGCGCCTCCTGGGTCAAACTCGTGCTGCAAGAGTTGGGCTTCGACGAGAGTCGGGTCTACCAGAAACGCAAGTTCATCCGGGCCAACGCCTCCATTCCGGCCCGAGTGGAAGCGCCCGACAAGAGCCAGCTCAACGCCCGGGTGGTCAACCTGGGCGTGGGTGGCGCCCTGATCGAGCTGAACGAGGAGTTCCCCCGCGACACCCGGCTCCAGCTGGACATGAGCCTGTGGCGCATCCTGCCCACCCTGAGCCTGCCGGGGCTGGTGGTGGACTCGCGCCGCGACGCCGAGACCGGCCTGGTGCTCTCGGGCCTCCGCTTTGGTGAGCTCAATCCCCAGCAGGTCGAGCTGCTGGGCAAATACGTGGTCTATCTGCTCAACCAGACGGCCAGTTGAAGAGCAGCCTGACCCTGGAGGCGGCCGGCCGCGAGGTCACCGTCACCAACCCCGACAAGGTCTACTTCCCCAGCGCGGGTAAAACCAAGCTGGATCTCGTGCGCTACTTCCTGAGCGTGGGCGAAGGGGCCCTGCGAGGGGTGCGCAATCGTCCCATGGTGCTCAAGCGCTTCGTGGACGGAGCCGAAGGCGAGCCATTCTATCAAAAGCGTGCTCCCAGCCGCCCGGACTGGATCCGCACCTGCACCATCTCGTTTCCCAGCGGCCGCTCGGCCGACGAGGTGGTGCTCGACGAGGTGGCCGGGCTGGCCTGGGTGGCCAATCTGGGCTGTCTCGACCTCAATCCCTGGCCCGTGCGCACCGAGGACGTGGACCGGCCCGATGAGTTGCGCATCGATCTCGACCCTACGCCGGGGGTGGAGTTCGCCCAGGTACGCGAAGTGGCCCTGGTGGCCCGCGAAGTTCTGCGCGACCACGCCCTGGAGGGCTTCCCCAAGACCAGCGGCTCGCGCGGCATGCACATCCTGGTGCGCATCCAGCCGCGTTGGGAATTCACCCAGGTGCGCCAGTCGGCCTTGACCCTGGCCCGCGAGATCGAGCGGCGAGTGCCGGCACTGGCCACCTCCAAGTGGTGGAAGGAAGAGCGCCACGGCGTCTTCGTGGACTATAACCAGAACGCCCGCGACCGCACCGTGGCTTCGGCCTACTCGGTGCGGCCCACCCGCGACGCGCGCGTCTCCTGTCCTGTCACCTGGGAGGAGGTCCCGGCGGTCGATCCGGCCGCCTTCACCATGGACACCGTTCCAAGGCGTTTCGCTGAAATCGGCGATCCCCACCAGGCCATCGACGAGCGGGCGGGCAGCCTGGAAAGCCTGCTCGAGCTGGCCCGAGGCCAGGAGGACGCGCCCTGGCCGCCCCACTTTCGAAAGCAGAAGGCCGAGCCGCCCCGGGTACAGCCCAGCCGCAGGCGCGCGAAAGCCCAAGAGGATTCTTCGAAATTCGACCGCGAAGGGTGAGGGCAGAACTTCCTCCGGGGGAGCGTTGAACCATGGCCGAACCCACTGCCACCCAGCAGCCCACACCCTCGACCCAGACCAACAAGCTGCTCGAACTGTGCCGAGCGGTGCTCTCGGGTGAGCCGGGCAAGCTCAACGACCTCAATCTCTACCTGCAAGAGCGAGTAATGGCGCTCGACCAGGCTCGAGCCAGCTTTCTCGAGGCCGTGGGCGCCGAGGGAGAGGGGTTCGCCACTGCCTTCCGCGAGTCCATCGACGCAGTGCTCGAGACCTTCGAGCAGGTGGCCGAGGCTCAGGGCACCCTGGCCATGTTCTTGAAAGACCGGCAGCCGGTCCACCTTGAGCGAGGCATCGACCAGCTCATCCTGGCCACCAACAACATGTACGTCGCCGTCACGCACTACGAGAGCCGTTACGCTCAGACCGGCCCCAGCCAGTTTCCGGTGCTGAACTTCTTCACCAAGGCCGTCGCCTCGCTCAAAGCCGGCGAAATGAGCCCCGATGACTTCCGAGTTGCCGCCGATGGGGGACGCCAGTTCTTCGAGAAGGCCGTCGAAGAGATCGACCAGAGCTCCAAAAAGGAGGAAAAAGGCGTCCCGGAGCGGCGCGAGGCGTGCCAGCGCATCATCCAGGCTTTTCAGCAGATGGAGCGCAACCTGGGAGAGACAGACCTGCTCGAGCTCGATCTCAGGATGCTCGAGGAAGGCTTCGCCAAGCTGGAGGCGGCCCTCAAGCTGTACCAGCAGGGCGCCTTTATGGAGACGCCCACCGAGTCGCCCTTCGTCAACTGGGTGATCCACGCCGCCGAGGGCGTCAAGGCTGGCCTTTACCCCCCCCAGGTCCTCAAGGAGGCCCTCGACTTCCTCGAGAGCAACGTGCGCGAGGCGCGCCGTCAGTTCGAGAGCTCGGCCCAGGTGCCGGTCTCGTCCGCCCTGCTTCAAGACGAGATTCCCCGCACCCTGGAGGCCTTCGACCTGCACGACGAGGCCATTGCCCAGATGCGGGCCACTCTCCCCAATCCCACCCCCGAGCAGATCGATGCCGGCGTCGCCGCCCTCAGCAATGCAGTCAGCTCGCTCAAAGGCTCGGCGGACGTCTATCAGAACGTCGCTGATCGCGAAGGGAAAGTACTCTGTCCGCGCTGCGGCGAGCCCAACATGCCCGAGGTCCGGGTGTGCACGAAGTGCTCTGGTCCTCTGCCCCGGGTGGCCGACCCTCAGTTCAGCCAGGGTGCCGCCTCGACCTTCGAAGTGCGCGAGACGGACGAGCCGCGCCCCCAGCGCGAAGAGATGGTCATGACCACCCACCTCAAGCGACTGTTCGACGCTTGCGAGGCCATCGACCAGAAGCAGATTACCGCCGAGGAGTTTCTGGAGGTGCTCGACTGGGCCGAGGGGCTGCTCGAGCAGGGTGAGTCCCAACTGGAGACCATGTCCCGCCCCGGCATCCCCACCGACCTCACCGAGGAAGAGGAAGAGTCCCTCCAGGATCAGCTGGGGCTGGTGGACGAGACGGTGGAGCTCTTGCAGCAGGGCATCCAGGAGTTTCGCAACGGGCTCGATGTCATGCGCTCCTACCCCGAGAATCGCCAGCGGGATACCCTGGTGACCGGCATTCGAGTCGTGTGGGAGGGCTCGCAGAAGATTTACCAGGTGCAGCGGATGGGCCAGCTGGCCGAGCAGATGGAGAACGAACCAGCCCCCGAGCCCCAGGAAGAGTGACCGGTGACCAGGGAGCCGGGCCGAAGCTGGTGAATCTATTCGCGTGAGCCCTTCTCTGCGCTCGATGTTCCGCACCATGCCGGTCACCATGTGGCTGATCGCGCTGAGCCTGGCTGCCATTCTGGCCTTTGTGATCAGTCCGCGCCACGTCCTCGCCTTTGTGGCCGGCGATCCTCGCCAGTACCCCTGGACCCTGCTCACCTATCCTTTCCTGACGGTCATGAACCCGCTGGGGTGGGCCTTCATGATGGCCGTGCTGTGGTGGGTGGGCGGCCAGATGGAGTCCTTCTGGGGCTCGCGCAAGCTGCTGGTTGCCTGGCTGACCATCAGCGCGCTGCACGACCTGGTCACCCTTGTCTGCACCGGGCGCCCCGAGATCGGTATGACACTGCCCCTGGGCTCGCTCTGCGTGGCCTGGACCGTGCTCAACCCGCGGGCCCAGATCATGCTGATGCTGATCATCCCCGTGAGCGGGGTGATCTTCCGCTACATCACCCTGGTGGGCATGTTCCTCTGGTCGGGCCTGTCCGGTAATCCCCTGTCGGGAGTGGCGGCCGTGCTGGTGGGCCTGGCAGCCGGTTACTGGACGGCGGTCACCCCCGCTCGCCAGCTCTGGCCCGGCCGGCCGCGCAGGGCGCGGGGCTCGAAATCCAAAGCCCGCTTGAAGCTGGTCGAGAAACCACCACCCCAGGGCAGTGTCCTGGCTCCGGTGCCCGAATTGACCAGCGCCCTAGAGAAAGACATCGACCGCATCCTGGACAAGATCCGCGTGGATGGCATCGGCGCCCTGACTCCCGAAGAGCGCCGCACCCTCGACGAGCACAGCGTGCGCCTGCGAAAAAGCGACTGATCGCCCAGGGTGAAGGAAGCCGTCGAGCAGATCGGCCAGCTGATGGCCGCCCAGGAAATCTCCCACGTGCTGGTGGGCCTTTTCGACCTCAACGGAACTCTGCGCGGCAAGCGCCTCTCAACTCCACGCTTTCTCTCAGCCCTGGAAGGGGGATTTCGCTTCGGCTCCATCCCGCTCTGCTGGGACGCCAGCGACAACCTGATCGACTACCTCCAGCTCTATGAGGACCACCCGGGCTTTCCCGATTTTCCAGCCCGGTTGCTGCCCACTTCGTTGCGGCCGCTGCCCATCGAGCGCAATATCCCCCTGTTTCTGGCCGAATATGCCGAGTCGGGCCCTGGGCGTGACTTCTGCTGCCGCTCGCTGCTGCGCCGGGTCACCCGCCGTCTCCAGGACGAGGGTTACGAGCCCATCGCTGGCATCGAGTACGAGTTCACCGTCTTCAACGAAGACGAGCACAGCTGTCGCCGGAAGGAGTTTCGCGACCTGATCCAGGCCGGGCCGGTGCCGGGAGGCTTCTCGGTTGTGGGCACGCTGGCCGAGTCGGAATACCACCGCGAACTCATGGACGCGGCCGCCACCATGGGGCTGCAGCTCGAGGCCCTGCATCACGAGACCGAATCCCTGGAGGCCGCCCTGGCCCCTGCTCCGGCTCTGGAGCTGGCCGACCGGGCGGCGCTCTTCAAGATGCTGGCCAAAGCTGTGGCCCGACGCCATGGCAAGCTGGCCAGCTTCATGGCTCGCTGGACCGAGAAAGTGGCCCCCAACGGAGGGCATGTGCACCTTTCCCTGCGCGACCTCGAGGGCGAGCACGCTTTCCGTTGCGAAGAAGGGGAGCTCTCCCCGCCCATGTCTGGCTTTCTGGCCGGACTCCAGCGTCGGCTGCCCCAGTTGACCGCCCTGCTGGCCCCCTGGGTGAACTCCTACTCCCGTTTCTGGCCGCACTACGTGACCGCCAACCAGATGAGCTGGGGCATTGAGAACCGTACCTGCGCGGTGCGGGTCATCCCTGGCTCATCGGCCCGGCTCGAGATCCGGCTGCCCGGGGCCGACGCCAACCCTTACCTGACCCTGGCGGCCATTCTGGCCTCTGGCCTGGAGGGCATCCTGGCTCAAGAGAGCCCGACCGAGCCGATGGAGTGCCACTCCTATGACCAGGCCATGGATCCGGACTACCTTTTGCCGGCCAGTCTGGCTCAGGCGGCGCGGGCTCTGCGCGAGTCCGAGTTTGCTCGCTTCGCCCTGGGCGACGTCTTCGTGGACCACTTCGCTGCCACCCGCGAATGGGAGGAGCGCGAGTTCCGCAGCCAGGTATCGGAGTGGGAGCTGCGCCGCTACCTATTGCTCTAGATTTCGTCGCTTTGCCATGCGCCGAGGTTCAACCTCATTGCACTGTTCAATCATGAAAAAAGCCCCCCGGCCTGCGCCGAGAGGCTTTTCCCTGGTCGAGCGACGGAGACCTTAGATGGCCATTCCGCCGAAGTTGGGCTGCTGCACCCCACCCAGCCCGGGGACGTTCTGCCCGAGGCCTAGGCCCTGAGCAAGCGGGTTCTGCTGACCGAGCTGGCCGAGCTGACCCATCTGGGCGCCGCCGCCGCCACCCAGGGCAGCCTGCACCAGAGCGTGCGTCTCCGGTTTGATCTGCTGGGCCGATTGCGGGTTCTGGATAGCCTGGGCGTAGGACTGGGCGAGCTGGGCCTTGAGCGGGTTGCCGCCGCCCTGCTGGAGAGGGTTGGCTCCGAACGGCTGCTGGCCGCCGAAGGGCTGCTGGCCACCGAGTTGCTGACCCCCGCCCAGCCCGGCCTGGAAGCCCGCCATGAGGGGGTTGGCACCGGCAGCACCGGGGGCGCCCACGCCGGGGATGCCGCCCTGCTGGCCGAACTGCTGGCCGCCGAAGGGCTGCTGCCCACCGAGACCGCCACTCTGCATGAGGACCTGAGCCGCCATGCCCTGGAGCTGGGAGTTGATGTCGCCCTGGCCCTGGCCAGGCTGCTGCGCCTGCTGAGGCCCACCGGCCTGCTGAGGCCCGCCGCCGCCGCCGGCCGGGGGAGCGCCACCACCGCCCTGCTCGCCGCCGCCGCCGCCGCCTTTGTCGCCGCCGCCGCCAGCGCCTTCACCGGGCTTGTTGCCGCCCATCTCGGCGAGCTTTTT
>CAZWUN010000016.1:0-31249 GCA_964637145.1 uncultured Burkholderiales bacterium | reverse complement strand
ACGATCTGCAGGCCCTGATCAAGCTCGACCCTTCCAACGCCGCCCGGCACCACAACAACCTCGGCAGCGTCTTGCGCGAGCTGGGGCAGCCCGAGCGAGCGCTGGGAGAGTTCAGCCGGGCCATTCAGCTCGATCCGCGTTACCCCAAGCCTTACTACAACCGCAGCCAGGCCCTGCGCACCCTGGAGCGGCCCGGGGAAGCCATGAGCGACCTGAACAAGGCCCTCGAGCTCGATCCCAATTACCTCAAGGCCTACATCTCGCGGGGCGCCCTGCACTGGAGCGAGGGTCGCTTCCAGGAGGCCCAGGCCGACTTTCAGGCCTGCATGCGGCTCGAGCCCGGCAACCCCGAGCACCGGGCCCAGTATGCCCTGGCGCTCAGCAACGGGGGCCGGCGCGAGGAAGCCCTGGAGCACTTCTCCCAGTGCCTGGGCAGCAACTGGGCGCCTGAACGCGAGGTCTGGGTGCTGCACAACATGGCCACCACTCTGGGCGAGCTGGGGCGCGACGACGAGGCAGAAGAGGGCCTCAACCACGCCATCCGCATCGAGCCGCGCGATCCCGACCTTTACTACAACCGGGGCAACACCTCCTTCCGCCGCGGACGCTACCAGGAGGCCGAGCGCGACTACGCCCGGGCGCTGGAGATGCGCCCCGGCATGGTGTGCGCCCTGGTCAACCAGAGCTCTGCCTGGCTGGCCCTGGGTCGCCTCTCCGAGGCTCGCCAGGCGCTCGATCGAGTGCTGGAGGCACTGCCCGACCAGAGCCAGGCCCTCTTCAACCGGGGCCGGCTCAACCGACTGGAAGGCCGTTTCGCCGAAGCGCTGGCCGACCTCGACCGGTTGCTCCGCCTGGGGCCTGAAGACGCCGAGGCCCAGGAAGAACGCGCTCGGGCCCAGAGCCAGAATCGCGAGCCCCTGCCGCCCCGCCTGGCGCCCCTGTTGGAGGTGGACGACCTGCCCGCCCCGGATCCGCCCGACCCGCCCGAGGAGACCGGCCGCCTCCTGCAGAGGCTCCGGGCCGGTGAATCGCCCGAGGAGATCCTCACCGGAGCTATCAAAGCCCGCTCGCTTCAAGCCGCCCGAGCCGCCCTGGAGGCCGGGGCCAGCGCCCGGGGCCAGGAGGTGCCGGCTCTGGCCGGGGCGATTCTGTCCAACCACCTGGGGCTCATCGGGCTGCTGCTCGACCGGGGAGCCAGCCTGACGGAGCCCATCGCTGGCTTTCTTCCCCTGGCGTTCTGCGTGTCGGTCTGGACCGAGCAAGATACCGAGCAGGACAAAGCTCGCACCGCCGCCTTCCTGGTCCGCCGGGGCGCGGACGTGAACGCCGTGAACGAGTTGGGGGCCACCCCGCTCGACGACGCCCTCATCTCGGAGAAGTCGTATCTGGCTGCGGCTCTCCAGAGCCTGGGCGGGCGAACCGGGATGTTCTGAACGCAGCTCAGGCCCTTGCCAGCTCTGGGCGCGCGCTGTGCCATCTCCACAGGTGGCACCTGTGCCAGCTCTGAGCGCGGCACATTTTGTGCCATCTCCACGAACGGCACAACCTCCGGAGAGCGCCCGGGAAGCACGCCAGGACTGCTCCCCCGGGCGTCAAAGCCCCCCGCCCAGATGGAACTTCGCATGCCCGCCGAGTGGGAGCCCCACGCCGCCACCTGGGCCTCCTGGCCCTTCGATGACGAGGAGTGGCGCGGCTTCCTTGCGCCCGCCCGCGAGGAGTATGCCGCCGTCCTGCGCCGCCTGAGCGCCTTCGAGCCGGTGAAGCTGCTCGTCCACGACCAGGACACCGAAGACGATGCCCGGCGGCGCCTGGAAGACTGCGACGTGCGCTTCCACCGCTGCCCCCTCGACGACGTCTGGCTGCGCGACAACGGGCCCATCTTCGTGCAACGCGAGGACGGCAGCATCCACCTGACCCACTGGCGCTTCAACGCCTGGGGCCAGAAGTACGACTACGCCCTGGACGCCAGGGCTCCGGAGACCATCGCCAAGATCCTGGGCGCCCGCCGGGTAGAGATCGACCTGGTGATGGAGGGCGGCTCGCTGGAGACCGATGGCACCGGGCTCTGCCTCACCACTCGCCAGTGCCTGCTGCACCCCAAGAGGAACCGCGGGGTGGACGCCGCCGAGTTGCAGCGAGCCCTGCACCGCTATCTGGGCCTGGACCGGGTGATCTGGCTCGAGCGCGGGCTGGAGGGCGATCACACTGACGGGCACATCGACACGCTGACTCGCTTTGTGGCTCCGGGCAAAGTGGTGACATGCATCGCCGCCCAGGGCGACTCCAACCACGACCTGTTGCTGGAGAACTTCCACCAGCTCCAGGCTTACGGCCTGGAGGTGGTGAAGCTGCCCCTGCCGCAAGAGCGACGCGAGCTGGAGGGAGTCCGCCTGCCCATGACTTACGCCAACTTCTATATCGCCAATGGCATCGTGCTCGTGCCGCTCTACGGCGACCGCAAGGACGACGAAGCCATGCACGTCCTCGGGAAGGCGTTCCCGGGCCGCCTGGTGGAGGGCTTTCCGGCCCGGGCCATCATTACCAGCGGGGGCGCCTTCCACTGCCTGACCCAACAACAGCCAGCCGGAGCTCTGGCCCGATGAAGCTGGCCGTAATACAGATGTCCATGAGCTCGGACCTGCAAGTCAACCTGACCCGAGCCGAGGACCGGGTAAGAAAGGCCGCCGCCCAGGGAGCCAGGCTGATCTTGTTGCCCGAGCTGTTCGAAAGTCTCTATTTTCCCCAGCAGCAGCGCGAGGAGCGCTTTCAGCTCTCTCACCCGGTGGCGGGTCACCCCTTCCTGGGCCGTTTCGCGGAGATGGCCCGCGAACTGAAGGTGGTGCTGCCGGTCAGCTTTTTCGAGCGGGCCGGCCAGGCCTACTACAACAGCCTGCAGATGATCGACGCCAGCGGCGAAGCGCTGGGCTGCTATCGCAAAACTCACATTCCGGACGGTCCGGGCTACCAGGAGAAGTATTACTTCAACCCCGGCGACACCGGCTTTCGCACCTGGTCGACCGCGGTGGGCCCAGTCGGGGTAGGGATCTGCTGGGATCAGTGGTTCCCCGAGTGCGCCCGGGCGATGGCCCTGCAGGGCGCCGACCTCTTGCTCTACCCGACCGCCATCGGCTCCGAGCCCCCCGAGGCCGACAGCCTGGACACCCGGGCCATGTGGCAGCGGGCCATGCTCGGGCATGCCGTGTGCAACAGCTGCTACCTGGCCGCGGCCAACCGGGTGGGGCAGGAAGGCGAGGCCCGCTTCTACGGGCACTCTTTCATCGCCGACTACCGGGGCGAGATCCTGGCCGAGGCCGATGACCACAGTGAGACCATCCTGTTTGCCGAGGTCGACCTCGAGCTGGCCCGCTCGTTTCGTGCCGGGATGGGCTTTTTTCGGGATCGCCGACCGGAGCACTACCGCACCCTGATGACCCTGGACGGAACAACCCGACCCTCGAAAGCGACGGAGATTTTATGAAAAGCATCCTTCTGGCTCTTCTTTTGCTGCTGGCTCCGGCCGGGGCCTGCGGGCTGGACACCCGGGCCGAGTTCATCGAGGTGGGCGAGGACATGGAAGGCGGAGTGGTCCCCAGCGATCCCAGCCTGATGGTCTTGATCCTCAAGAAACCCGATGGCAGCGCCGTGATTCTGACCCGCCGCCGCGGCCAGGTCTATTCCCGTGGCACGCTCGAGAGCTTCGAGCGGGCGGTGGCCGGTCCGATGAAAAAAATGGGCTTGCTGTCGCTGCCCTCCGAGCCCGAGTCCCATTCCGGGGTGTCCGACGCCTATGGGATGAAGCGCTCCCTGCACGTTCACCTGGGGGGCAAGTGTTGGCGGCACCTGCCGCCGGCCGGGTGCGTGCACGACGCTCCCAGCATCAAGCCCAACGCCGAGCAGAAGAAGGTTTTTGCCCGGGCCACCAGCGAGATCGCCGCTCTGGCAAGCCGAGCCCGCGAGAAGGCCACCGAAAGCAACTGGGAGCAAGCCTGGAAGCAGCTTCAGAAAGAAAAGCCCGCCGTGCCGGGATCGCCCTGAGGCGGCCCTCAGGGGATCCCCCTGCGTGTCCGGACGGCAACATCCGGTTAACAATCGGTTCATCCCCGCTCTGGCTTTGTTCGATGTTCGCTCGTTACCCTGAGGCCATTATGAAGATCGAATTCATATCAAGCGACCCGACGCTGGGCTGGGAAGTCTCGCCCGCCCGACGCCTGACCATCTTCCTTCTCTGGTGGCGTTTCCACCTGAGCTGACCAGGAACCGGAGAGGCGCCGTCTAATCAGCCCTCGCCGTGACGACCCGAACCCGACACTGCTGTCTTTCTCTGAAGACCGACGACGACCCGCGCCAGCGAGCCCTGCTCGAAGGCGCCCGGATCCTTGGTTTTCCCCTCGAGCGCCTGGAGGTCGAAGACCTCTACTTCTTTCCCGGCGACCTCTCCGACGCCACTTCCACCCGACTCGAAGAAATGCTGTGCGACCCGGTGGTGCAGAAAGCGCGCTGGGACTCCCCGGCCGATGGACAGATCATCGAAGTGGTCCTCCGCCCCGGGGTAACCGACCCGGTGGCCGAGGAGCTGGTCGAGATGGCCCGCCACGCCGGCCTGGACGAGGTCACCAGCGCGGCCAGCGGCACCCGTTATCGACTCTTCCCCGCCCAGAGCGAAGCCGAGCGCCTGGCCCGCCAACTTCTGGCCAACCCGGTGGTGCACCAGATCTCCTTTGGAGCCGTGCAGCCCGCCTGGCTGGCCAGAGCCAACCCTTCCGACCGGGTAGACGAGGTCGCCCTGCTCGGCCTCTCCCCTCAGCAGCTCGAGCAGCTCTCGCAGCAGCGACGCTCGGCCCTGGACCAGGCCGAGATGCTGGCCATCCAGAGCTATTTTCAGGGCGTGGGACGCAACCCCACCGACGTCGAGTTCGAGACCCTGGCCCAGACCTGGAGCGAGCACTGCCTGCACAAGACGTTCCGAGCCCGCATCCTGCTCGAGGACGGCCAGGTCGTGGACGGATTGCTCGATCACTACATCCGCCGCGCCACCGAAGAGCTGAACCGCCCCTGGGTGCTCTCCGCCTTCGTGGACAACGCCGGCGTGGTGGCCTTTGGCGAGGGTCACGAGCTCAGCTTTAAGGTGGAGACCCACAACCACCCCTCGGCCCTGGAGCCGTTCGGAGGAGCCAATACCGGCGTGGGCGGAGTGATCCGCGACGTTCTGGGAGTCTCGGCCCGCCCCATCGCGGTCACCGACGTGCTCTGCTTTGCCCCGGCCGACCACCGCCAGCCCGAGGGCGTGCTGCCCCCCGGCCGCATCCGTGACGGCGTGATCGCGGGCGTGGAGGACTACGGCAACAAGATGGGACTGCCCACCGTGAACGGGGCCGTCCTCTACCATCCCGGCTACGCGGCCAATCCCCTGGTTTACTGCGGTTGCCTGGGCATCGCCCCGCGCGGCAGTCATCCGCGCGAGCCTCGGACCGGGGACCGGGTGGTGCTGCTGGGCGGGCATACCGGCCGCGACGGCCTGCGGGGAGCCACCTTCAGCTCCATGACGCTGGAGCAGGACAGCGCCCAGGTGGCCGGCGCCTCGGTGCAGATCGGCCACCCCATCGTGGAGAAGGGGCTGCTCGACGTCCTCTGGCGCGCCCGCGACCGGCACCTCTACTCGGCCATCACCGATTGTGGGGCGGGCGGGCTCTCCTCGGCGGTGGGCGAGATGGCCAGCAGCGTGGGGGCCGACGTCGAGCTCGAGCACGTTCCGCTCAAGTATCCCGGCCTCTCTCCCTGGGAGATCTGGCTCTCGGAAGCCCAGGAGCGCATGGTGCTGGCCGTTCCCCCCGAGAATCTGGCTCCGCTGCGAGAGCTGTGCCAGGTCTACGGGGTCGAGTCCACCGACCTGGGCCACTTCACCGGCCATGGCCAGCTTGTGGTTCGCTATGCCGGCAGGCCGGTGCTCGAGCTGGACAACCATTTCCTGCACAAGGGCTGCCCTCGACGCACCATGCAGGCCGTGGTGCGGCCCCCCCGACCTTATCTACCGCCCGAGCGTACGTTGCTGGAGTGGCTCTGTGACCCCAACGTGGCCTCCAAGGAAGAGGTGGTGCGCCGCTACGACCACGAGGTGCTCGGCCAGACCGCCCTCAAGCCCTTTGCGGGCGCCGCTCTGGACGCCCCCATGGACGCTGCCGTGCTGCTTCCCCTGGGCACCCCGGGTCCGCTGGGAGCGGTGCTCAGCTGCGGCATCAACCCCTGGCTGGGCGAGTGCGACCCCTACCTGATGGCCCTCTGGGCCGTGGACGAAGCGGTGCGCAACGCCGTGGCCACCGGGGCCGATCCCGAGCGAATGGCCATCCTGGACAACTTCTGCTGGGGCAGCCCGCGTCGCCCCGAGACCCTGGGCGACCTGGTGGAGGCCTGCCGCGGCTGCTACGATGCCGCCAGGCTGTTCGAAACGCCCTTCATTTCAGGCAAGGACTCGCTTTACAACGAGTTCGAGGGTCAAAGCATCCCGCCCACCCTGTTGATCTCGGCCCTGAGCCTGCATCCGGACATCGAGAAGGTCATCTCCAGCGACCTCAAGCGCCCGGGCCAGGCGCTCTACCTGGTGGGCACCCCGCCCGGCGCGGTCATGGAGCGAAGCCTTCCCGATTGGGCCCCGGGCCTCTACCGGGCCCTGCACCGGGCCATGGGCCAGGGCCTGGTGGCGGCTTGCCACGACGCGAGCGAAGGCGGGGTGGCCGTGGCCGCTGCCGAGATGGCCATGGGCGGTCGCCTGGGCCTGCAGATCGCGCTCCAGGAGCCCTACGCCGAGCGCCCCTGCCGCTTGCTGGTGGAGGTCACCCGACCGGCCGCCTTCGAAGCCGCCCTGGAAGGCTATCCCTGCACCAGAATCGGTCAGGTCGTGGCCGAGCCGGTGCTGCGCCTGGGCGAGCAGGAGTGGCCCCTGGAGCGGTTGCTGGAGGCCTGGAAATCGTGAGCAAACCGCGCGCGCTCATCCTGTATGCCCCGGGCACCAACCGGGAGGGCGAGGCCGCCCGGGCCCTGGTGCTGGCCGGAGCCGAGCCGGTGGTGGCCCCGCTGAGCGAGCTGCAAGGCAAGAGCTGGCTCGACTACCAGCTGCTGGTGCTGCCGGGCGGCTTCTCCTATGCCGACGCCCTGGGCGCCGGGCGACTCTGGGCTCTCGAGCTCAAGCAGCGTTTCTCCGACCAGATGCACGGCTTCATCGCTAGCGGACGGCCCGTGCTGGGCATCTGCAACGGCTTCCAGGCCCTGGTGAAGGGGGGCTTCTTGCCTGAGGGCCAGGCCACCCTGGCTCCCAACGCGGTGGGACACTTCCAGTGCCGTTGGGTGCGCCTGCTGCCCAGCGGCGACCGATGCCTCTGGACCCGGGGCCTCAAAGGCCCCCTCGATTGCCCCGTGGCCCATGGCGAAGGACGCTTCCTCCCCTCCCCCCCGGGCGACCCCGCGTGCGTGGCGCTTACCTACGCTTCCGACCCGGGCAACCCCAACGGCTCCTGGCTGGACGCAGCCGGCGTCACCAACGAGCAGGGCAACGTGCTGGGCCTGATGCCCCACCCCGAGAACCACCTCTTCCCCTGGCAGCATCCGCGTCACTCCCGAGGAGAGGGAGGCGGACTGGGGCTGGACCTCTTTCGCTCGGGCGTGGCCCATGCATGACCCGCTCCACCAGCTTTTCCCCCCCGAGCCCCCTCCCAACGCGCCGCCCCAGCTCAAGTTGCTGCTCGACCGGCTGAACGAGGCCATGGTGCGCGATCAGGTCGACCTGGCCCGAGCCTACCTCTGGGCCTCGCTCGAGCAGCTGATCCGGTTCTTCTCCGGGCTCACATTGCAGGCCCTGGAGTATGAAGGCCTGCGCACTCCCACCCAGCTCTCTCTGCTGACCCGGGGAGCCGGCTCGCTGGAAGGCTGCACGAGAGTGCTGCAGGCCGCCGTGGGAGGGTTGGTCGATCCCCCCCGGACCAAACGAGGCGAGCAGGTCTTGAAGGTCTTCTACCCCTATCCCCCGCTGGACGCGCTGCACACCCGCTGGCTGGGCATTGCGGGCGCGCCCACCGAGCAACCGCCCCTCTACCAGTGGACCCCCACCATCGACCACGTGGACATCCAGGCCGAGGCCGTGCGCAACTACCTGCCCATCCTGCACTCCTGGCTGATCGGCGCCACTCCCCTTTTCGAAGAAGAGCAATTCTCGCTCGAGCGAGAGCAGGCCGTGACCCTGGTGCACGAGTACGAGCCCCCGCCGGTGCAGGCCGGCCCCCCCAATCCGGACGACGCGCTGGCCTACTGGTCGCAGATGGAGGCCTCGGCTGAGGATGCCAGGATGGCTGCCCAGCAGGTGCTGCTGGCCCTGACCCAGCGCGCCGAAAGCGCCCTTTCCCGCAACCTTTTCGAGATCGCCGCCCAGGAGTTCGGACGTATCCTGGAGCGCCAGGCCGATGCCGCCGCTCTCGCCGGTAAGGGCCGGGCCCTCAGTTGCCTGGGGCGATTTGAAGAGGCCCAACAATGTCTGACCGAAGCCGAGGAGCTCTCGCGCCAGTTCGGTGATTCGGCAAGCCGCTGCTCGAGCCTGTTCTACCGGGCCACCAACCTGCGCTATCTGGGCCGCTCGCAGGAAGCCCTGGAAGATATCGAGCCAGCCCTGGTGCTGGCCCGCGAGCAGAAGGCCGAGCCCGCCCGCCTGGCCGCCATGGAGATGGAGCGAGCCGCCATCTTGCAGAAGCTGGGGCAGAGGGCCGCTTACCTGCAAGCCCTCAAGCGTGCCTGCGAGGATTCCAAGCGGGCCGCCGACGTGGAGAAGTCGAGCCGGGCCGAAGTGGAATTGGCCTGCAACCTGGTGGAGCGAGCGTATGCGACCGACCCCAGCTTCAAGGACCATCGGGCTCGCTCCGATCGCAACCAGGCCATCGCCATCTTGAAGAAGCTCAAAAAGCGCGAGCCGCTCTTTGCCATGGACATCGAGTTGGTCCGCTTCGTCATGGAGCGTTTCGATCCGTGGGGGCGACCCGAGCATGACCTGCTGACGGCCGAACGAGACCTGCGGGTCATCCGGGTGCTGCTCGAGCTCTTGCCCCCGTCCGATGAGCTGAAATCGCTGCAAATCAAGCTGATGGAGGAGGCCCGCCAGCGGCTCGCTCGAGGCCGCCTCCCGGCCGGCTACGTGGAGCAGCTATTCGGACTGTTCACCGATCTGGCGGCCCAGTCCGGCAAGGAGAGCCGCCGCTGGCAAACCGAGCACTGGCTGGAATTGGCCGAGAGCTTCCCCGACCACGACAACCGCACCCGCTGCCTGGTGCTGGCCTGCTCGAGCCTGCACTCCAGCCCGGAGTCGAATGATGTCAAGCTGTTGGTGAGTCTGTTGGACCGACTGGCGGACGAGCTTCCCCTGGGCCTGCCCTCGGGAGGCCTGGACCTGCTCGGCCCGGCCTTCAGCGCCATCCAGCATCGCCTGCCCAAAATGGGCCGAGAGCCGGACTTCAAGGCCTCAGTTCAAGCCATGGCCGAGCGCTGGCGGGCTCTTCCGCCCACCATGCCCAGCCGGGCCGGGGTCGGCCGCCAGGTTCTGAGCGAGCTGGCCGGCAAGAAGATCGGCAATGTCACGCCTTAGGCTCTTCTTGCTCCTGGTCCTGGTAGCCCCGACTCTGGCTCAGGCGGTTCTGTTCTCCAAACCCAGCCTGTTCGCGGGCAAGGTGCTGGTCGTGGAAGAAGGCGGATATCGCATTCTCCGCTTCCACGACCAGGGCCACGACTCGGAGCAGTCGCGCTGCGAGATCAAGCGCCCCACCTACCTGGTCCACGAGTACACTCGCCTGCAACTGCTGGGCCTGACCTTTCTGGAAAAGCCCCCCGAGCGGATCCTCGTGATCGGGCTGGGGGGCGCCTCGCTCACCAAAGCCCTGCACGCGCTCTATCCCGAGGCGCGAGTGGACTCGGTGGAGATCGACCCGGTGGTGGTGGAGGCGGCCCGCAGGTTCTTTTTCTACCGCGAGGGGCCGAAGGTGCGCACCTTCGTGCAAGATGCCCGCCAGTACGTGCGCCAGACCCGAGAGCGGTATGACATCGTGTTCCTGGACGCTTTCGACGGGCTGGATGTGCCCGAAGCCCTCCGTACTCAGCAGTTCTACCGCGACGTGGCCGCTCTGCTCGAGTCCGAGGGTTCAGTGGTAGTGGCCAATCTGCATAAGAACTCGGATACCTATGCCAGCGACCGCAATACGCTGGCCTCGGTGTTCGGACAGACCTGCGCCTTCGCGGGGGTGGGCAACGTATTGCTGGTCAATCGCCTGCGGGCCGGCAACTGCGATATCCTGGAGGCGGCCGCCCGGTTGGCGCCCGAGTATGACCTGGTCCGCTATGCGCGCATGCGCGACACGTCGGACTGGGATCACACGGCTCCTCTGGTTACGGGGTCGTGACCTGGATTTCGTTGGATGGAGTGGAGAAGACCGTACCCCGTCGGGCCTTCATCCTGAACACGTAGGTCCGGCCAGAGACCAGGCCCGTTTTCAAGTAAGGGCCGCTGGCGCTGGCGTTATGGCCGCTCCAGGTGGCCACGCTTTCAAGCCGATATTGGAGGTAGAAAGCCGATTCATCGGTCGAATTGTCGACCCAGTTGACCTGAACCGAAGTAGGACTGATGGCTACCCCGGTCAACCCGCTGGGGGCGGCCGGTCCGGTCTTGACGGCGATCCACTGGCAGTAGGTTGAGTAAGATCCCCCCCCCCGAGCCCGCACTCTGAGGTAGATGGTCGAACTGGCCGGCAATCCAGTAAAAGTGTGGGTCGTCGCATTGGCGGCCAGTTGCACCGCCGTCCAGGTGCCTGAGGGTCCGACACGGCGCTCGGCATAGTAAGCCGTGTCGTGGGCGGAGTTGTCCACCCAGTCGATGCGAATCTGAGCTTGACTCAGAGCCGTCCCGGTCAGATTGGTGGGGGCCTCGGGCCTGGGATTGCGGACGATCTGGTTGGAGTAGGGCGAGAACTCGCTGCCCACCTTGGTCCGAACCCGATACACATAGCCCAGCCCCTCGGTGAGGCCCGTATCCACATACTCGGTGACGTTGGCAGCCACATCGAAGGTGCTCCACGGACTGTTGGAAGGGGTGTGCAACCGTCGCTCCACCCGAAAGCCATCCTCGCCGTCCATCGGATCGGTCCAGTAGACCCGAATGGAGGTTGTGCTCGTCCCAGGCAAGGTTGCATTGAGCCCGGTGGGAGCGGGCGGCGAGTAGGCGCTCACATGAGTCCGGTAATTCGAAATAGTATCCACCATCTCGTTGAGCCGCCGGTGCTCGTCGGGGCGGTCGTCCCCGGTCAAACTGGTATCGGTCAGGGTCACCAACCCGACTCCCGGCACGTTGACCTGGAGAGCCGGATTGGAGAAGTACTGCAGCACCAGGTCCCAGTCGTTGGGATCAGGATAGGCCATAATGGTGGCGAACTGGTTGGTCACGCGGTAGCCGCGGGCGTAACGCGGGGTCGGAGCCGCCGGGTAGCCGCCATTGGTGGCGAAGTCGTGGGCCAACCCCTGGTTGTGGCCGATCTCATGGGACATGGTGATCTCGGTGACGTCGTCCGGATTGGCCATCACCGCGAAACCGTAGATCTTGTAAGCGGTATTTGGCTCGGGCGTCAGGAAGCCGACTCCCCCGACCCCGGTTTGAAAGGCCTTGCAACGCATCATCACGAGGTCGGCCCCGTAAGTATCGCGAAGAGTGTGGATGCTGTCGAGATAGGGTCCGCCCGTGCGCCAATCAAGCCCGCCCGTGGTGGTGGGGAGGGTGCCCGGACTGCCGGAGTTCCCGGTCGCTTCGCCGGAGGAGCAGAGTCGATACAGGTCGGCCTGGGCGTTCCCGGACTCGGTGTAGGTCACTTCGGCCACATGCACGGTACGCAGGGCGATGTTGACCTGGCTATTCTTGTAAGCCGTATTGGCCCAGGCCACGTCGTTATCGATCAGGGCCGTCATCTGGGTCAACTGGTTGGCGTTGCTCTGGCCCGGGAAGTAGTAATCCGCCAGGTCATCGGTGTACAGTTGCATCACATCGATGATGTAGCCCTCGTTGGTAAGGGCCTGGATGTCCTCCGACTCAGCCCGAGCCTGCGTTTCCGGAGCGACCGGGAGGGGTACGTCGCCGCAGGGCGACCCTCCCGGGGCCAGTTGTTGCACCACCACCAGGCCTTCCCCGGCGGAGCGCAGTCGGTAGGTGGCGCCAGGGGCGGTGAGCAGGCCCACGAAGAGGTCGCCCCGGGCGGTGAAGGTGGCCTGCACCCTGCCGTCGCCCGAGGCCCCACTCCAGGAAAGATTACCCGAACTGGACTTCTGGACCAGCACCCGGTTCAGGTCGAAGACGGCGTCCTCGAACAGCTCGATGCGCACTTCCTGCAGCTCGTCCACCCAGAGGTCGCCCTGAGCGAGCAGGTCCGGATTGAGGCGCACGGTCTGCGACCGGATGACCGCCTGGCCGGAGAGACGGTTGCTCGTTGCGTTCTGAGCGCCCTCGGCGTCCACCAGCAGTCGCGTCCGGGGCTCCTCGACCGGCGCGGCCGGAACGGCTCCCTCGGTCAGTGTGGTCTCGCCGCTGCACGCATAGAGCAAAAGGAGAAGCAGCAGCGCCAGGGGCCGGCGCAAGACACGAGCTTTCAACTCACCCTCCCGGTCGAAGCCATCTACCCGATATGGTAGCAAAGAAAACCGTGCTCGACCGAATGACCAACAAAAGGGGCGCCCCGAAGAGCGCCCCTTTTGACGGTAGCGAGCTAAGAAATCAGCACTCGCGAGGGTCGCCTGCCACCTTCACGTCGTCCACGTAGACGCCGTCCTTCTGCAGGCTGCCGTCCGAGCTGAGACGGAAGCGAACCTGGATGGTCTTGCCCTCGTGAGCCGACATGTCGTGCTCGTAGTTCTTCCAGTCTTCGGTTCCGTCGTAGGAAGCGAGCTCACTCCAGGTCTGGCCGCCGTCCTCGGTCATCTCGACGTGCACGCGGTCGTAACCGGCCTCGGTGTCGAGCTTCATGTTGTAGGAGAGGCGAGGATTCTTGACGGTCGACAGGTCGAGCGCCCGCGAGGTGAGCGAGGTGCTGGCGTTGGCGCCATAGGAACCTTCGGGCGAGTCGGTGTAGACCATCCCGCGTCCTTCCACGGCCACCTTGCCCCAACCGGCGTCGGGAGCCCAGTTCTCGCTCTCCTGCTCCATGTCGTCGGAGAAGGCGAAAGCGGCTGCTTTGGCCCGCGCGGCCGCGGTGACCATGGGCGAGGTGTTGCCCATGTTGTCGGCCACCTTGACGGCGAAGAAGTAGGTCTTGGGCTCTTCGCTGGTAGGAACCGGCAGAGTCAGCATCTCGGGGGAGCCAGCCGCGCCCGGGGCGGACAGTCCGCTCATCGGGGTGGCCTGATCCCAGCTCACGCCCTGGTCGCCGTTCTCGGTGATGGGCTTGTCCGAGACGCGCACCTGGTAGCTGGCGGCCTGGCCGGTGTGGCCGTCGTCACCGGTGGCGGTGAAGCCGAGGGTGATGGAGGTCGCACCCAGTCCGGCCACGTGCAGGTCGGCGGGAGCGGCCGGCGGCGTCTCGTCGGTCTCCATGGTGTTGATGGCCGAGACGCGTCCGCCCGCCACCATCTTGCCCTCGTAGGCGGCGCCCTTGACGGCGGTGTTGATGAGGCGCGACTTGATCTGCTCGTTGGTCAGCTCGGGGTTGTTCGAGAGCATCAGGCCCACGACGCCGGAGACGTGGGGCGTCGCCATCGAGGTTCCGCTCAGGCTGCCGTACTGGCCGTTGGGCAGGGTGGAGTAGATGTCCACACCGGGGGCGGCCACGTCCACCGAGCGGGCGCCGTAGTTGGAGAAGCGAGCGAGTTTGTCGGTGCGGTCGTGAGCCGCCACGCTGACGATGTTGTCCAGGTCGAAGCCGCTGGGGAAGTGGGGACGCTGATCGGCATTCTGGCCGCTGTTGCCGGCCGCGCAGATGTGCAGGGCGGGGTTGGAGCGGAAAGCGTCCTTGAGCGCTTCCGAGCCGCCGCCGCCGCCCCACGAGTTGGAGGTGACGCGGGCTCCGATGCGGCCCGAGTAGATAACGGCCTCGATGGCGTCGGCATAGGTTCCGCCCCCGCCGCCGTCTAGGAACTTCACGCCCGCCATGGTGGCGTTCCAGTTCACTCCGACCACGCCCTCACCGTTGTCGCCCTTGGCTCCGATGGTGCCGGCGCAGTGGGTGCCGTGACGGTTGTCGTCGAGCGGGTCGCCGCCGCCGTTGATCATGTTGGCGCCGTGCACGTCGTCGATGTAGCCGTTGCCGTCGTTGTCGATGCCGTCGCCCGGGATCTCGCCCGGGTTGGTCCAGACGTTGGCGGCCAGGTCAGGATGGTTGTAGTCGATGCCGGTGTCGATGACGGCAATCAACGGGCCCTGGCCGTTGGGAGCGCCGGTGGTGAGGTCCCAGGCGGCCGGGGCGGCCACGTCCACGCCCGGGTTGCCGGTGTTCTTCAGGCCCCACAGGCGGCTGTCGAGGTCATTGGGCTCGGCCTGCACCTGGATCTTGTAGTTGGGCTCGGCGTAAGCCACGCCTTCCTGGCCCGAGAGGCGGGCCACGGCCTGCTCGACGGTCTCGCCCTCTTGCAGGGCGAACTGGAACAACTCGCCGCCGAAGCTCTTCTGCATCGACTCGGGCACGTCGAAGTGCCGGATGGTGCTCAGGCCCATGTCGGCCGCCAGGCTCTGGGCATTGGCCAGGCCCACGTCACTCTTGAACTTGACCAGCACCTGGCCGGGCTCGTACTGGGGCTTGTCGGCCGGGGCCGCGTCAAAGCGGTCTTGCGGCTGAGCCTGGGCCTGCGCGGCGGCCTGGGGGCGGGTGCTGGAGATCGGGGCGGCCTGGTTGGGGCGAATGGTGTTCACGTTGGCACTCCTTCGGTGGTGTACGAAATGCGGGCGGCGCGTGGCGGTTTTCGAGCGACCACGCGGAGCAGGCATCGGGCTTCTCACCAACCCCCGGGCCACACGGACCCGGCCTGCGCACCACGGACGTATCCTAACCAGAACATGGAGTTACACGTTTGACCGAATTGTGAACATGAAGATCGGCCATTCAGACTCCTTTCAGACGACCGCATTACGCTTGAGGGGATGAACGTGATCGCTTCCAACCCCGACCGCCTGGGACGTCCTGCCGACCGAGTGCGGGACACGGCCGCCGGGCTGGTGCTCCACCCTGAAGAGCAGCGCGATGAGCTGCTGGCGATGGCGGCCGGGGTCGAGGCCCTGGGACCGGTGAGCCGGGCCGAGCTGCTGGACGGGCTTCGCCAGGCCCGCACAGACTGGGGAGAGCAGGCTGAGAGCGTGGAGAAGTCTCGCGCTCTGGACCGGATGCAAGCGGATACCCAGAAGCTCGAGAGTCTGCCGGGAGACAGCCTGTCCGATCTCACCGGGGCCCTGCTCAGCGCCAATCAGGCCCGCCAGGATCGACTGGGCCTCTTTTGCAAGGCTGGCGTGGGCGTGGCTCTGGGCTCCTTCCTGCTGACCATGGCGACCGGCCACTGGGTTCCGCTGGCCCTGGGAGTGGCAGCGGTAGGAACAGCCGCCACCGCGGCCGTGAAGCGCTACCAGACCCCCGAGCGGGACACTTTGAGCCGACTGGCCACCTACGGGGCCATCGCCCAGCAGAAAGCCGCGGCCACGGCCGAAGTGACCAGTCTGGTGGCCGCTCTGGGCGAGAAGAGCACCCACGGCATTCGCCAGACCCAGAACGGCGTCCAGGTCGGGGGCGTGGTCTTGCGCCGTCGCGGCTCGGAGTGACGGCCGAGCGCCTTCGCCCCTTCGGCGAATCCATCTTCTCGAGCATGACCCGGCTGGCCAACGAGTGCGGGGCCATCAACCTCTCCCAGGGATTTCCCGACTTCGATGGCCCCGACTGGCTCAAGGAGGCGGCCTGCCAGGCCATCCGGCAGGGCCCCAACCAGTATGCTCCCAGCCCGGGACTGCTCGAGCTTCGCACGGCGCTGGCCGCCAAGGTCAAGCGCGACTACGACCTCGACTATCGACCCGAGGACGAGATCACGGTGTTGTGTGGAGCCACCGAAGCCCTCAGCGCGACCATTCTCGGCCTGCTCGACCCGGACGACGAGGTGGTGCTGCTCGAGCCCTTCTACGACTCTTACCCGGCCCTGGTGGCGATGGCCTGCGCCCGGGTCCGTTTCCTGACGCTGCGACCGCCCCGTTTCGAACTCGATCTCGAGGCACTCGACCGCCTGCTCGGGCCGCGCACACGTCTGCTGGTTCTCAACAGCCCCAACAACCCCACCGGCAAGGTGTTCAGCCCCGAGGAACTGGAGGCCCTCGCCGAGCGAGCCCGACGCCACGACTTCGTGATCCTCTCGGACGAGGTCTACGAGCACCTGGTCTATCCTCCGCACCGGCACATCCCCATCGCCACCCTGCCGGGGATGCGCGAGCGCACGGTCACCGTCTCTTCTTTCAGCAAGACCCTCAGCATGACGGGCTGGAAGGTGGGTTACGCCATGGCTCCACCCCAGCTCACCGCGGCCGTGCGCAGCTCGCACCAATTCCTGACCTTCTGCTCCATCGCTCCGCTGCAAAGCGCCCTGGCCCGCACTCTGGACCAGCTTCCCGGGTATTTGCAGCGAGCGGCCGACGAGTACCTGGCCCGTCGGGATCTTCTCGCCGACGGTCTGGCGGCCCCCAGACCTGCAGGGACCTACTTTATCGTGAAAGAGATCGAAGGCCAGGCTGAGCTCTACTGCCAGCGTCTGGCCCGCGAGGCAGGCGTGGCAGCCATTCCCTGCAGTGCCTTCTACCGCTCCGAAGCGGGCGACCGCTTGGTACGTTTTGCCTTCTGCAAGAGCCTGGAGGTTTTGGATGAAGCGGTACGCCGCACTCGTAGCTGGAAGCCCTGACCTACAGGGAGTCAGGCCGCAGGGCGGCGAAGGCATCACGATTCTCCCATGGGCACACAACTCGAGCGACTGAATCAACTGTTCGAGTTCCTCGTCAGGGTGCAAGAGTTCTGGACGCAGCCGTGGACTCGGCTCGAACAGCTGCCCTGGTCTTCGACCCTGCAGACGAACTCTGAAGGAGCGACCTGGCGGATCGCTCCTGATGCTCCGCTGTACGCGGCGCTGACCGAGGTTGCCGACGTGATCGAGCAGGAGCCATTCCGGCTGAGACTGGGCCAGGAGTGGCTGGAGGGGCCGGAGGCTGCCTGCCCCCTGCGCTGGCAGGACGTGCGCGTGCGGCGCCTGGACAGCGGGCTGGAGCTGAAGGCCCAGGGCCCGAGCCACTTGCGCCACGATCTCCTGCGCAACCTCGGGTTGCCAGAGCGACCGGACCCGCCTTACCAGGTCAGTCCCTGCAGCGTGCTCTATCTCGAGCCGCTGGCCCTCGATTATTCCGAGTTTCTGGCCCGTCTGCGCAAGGCGCTTGCCGACGTGGACGACCTCCCTGCCTCCCTGGCCACCTTGACCGGCCCCTCCCCGGCCAAGCCCGAGCCCCTTTATCGCCAGCCCCTGTGGACGCTGAGCGTCAGCCCCGAGCAGGAGGAGGTGGCTCATCGCCTGGCGGTGCGACCGCTGGTGCTGGTGGAGGGAGGGCCAGGAACCGGCAAGAGCCACCTGGTGGCCAATCTGCTGGGTCACTGCCTGGCCCTGGGCCTGCGAGTGCTGGTCACGGGTCCCTCGTCAGCGACTCTCAGGCCGATTCTGAATGCTCTCCCACCCGATCTGCGAGCCCTCTGCGTCGGCCCGGGCCAGAGCCCCGACCTCGAGCTCAGCAAGCGTCTCGAGAAGACCGATCCCAAGACCCTGCTCAAAGAAGCCGAGGTGCAGAAGACAAAACGCGAGGAGTTGCTGGAAGAGCAAGACCGGATCGAAGAGCAGCTGTTCCTGCAGGCCATGCTGGAATACTCCGAGCGCGATGACGAGCGCGTGAGCGAGTTGGGCCGAAGATTGCAGCCCGAGCGTGACGACTTGGGCTGGATCCCCGGACCGGTTGGCCTGAAGCCAAATCCACTGAGCCCCGACCAGGTGGCCGAGCTCTACGACAGCAACCGTCTGACCCTGCACGAGGAGGAGCAGTTGTCCGGTCCCCTGCCCGATCGGGCCGAGTTGCTCACCGCGACCGAGCTGGCGTCCCTCAGTGAGCTCTGGAGAGAGGTGGAGAACTATCCTGACCACAACTACTGGTCCGGCACTCCCCCCCTGGAATCGCTGGAATACCTCCCCCTGGCAGCGTCACGGGTGGTTTCGTCGCTGCGCGAGAGCGACCCCTGGTTTCTCGAGTGCGTCTGGCGGGCCCGCACCAGCGAGAAGCACCGCCAGACCTACGCGGTCCTGCTGCGCGAGCTCGAGCAGAACCGAAAGGAGCGAAACCGGATCCTCAAGCAGATCGGCGACCGCGATCCGACCCTCCCGTTCTTTGATGACGAGGCTCAGGAGATCTGCCAGGAGCTGCTCGAGCACGTCAATCGGGGCGGGACGGTCACCGGCATTGCGGCCACCTTCCTCAAGCCTCGCTGGAAGAAGTTCCTCAAGGGGGCCCAGGTCCGGGGCAAATCTCCCACCACCGATGGCGACTTCCAGGCGCTGCTCGAGGCCATCTCGCTCAAGCGCCTGAACGAGACCGAGGATCAGCGCTGGGCTCAGGAGATGGTCGTGCTGGGCCTGATGGGCGCCGAGCAGCGGAAACTGGACCGCATCGATACGCTCAAGCGGGCCCTGAGCTGGAATCTCGAGGTCTTCTCCGACTTCGAGCACCAGGCTGCCGGGGCCGGCCTGCTCTGGGAACGGGCCATGGAGCTGGCCAGTGAGGAAGGCGGCTCGGGCCGTGTGCTGCGGCGTTTGCTCTCGTTCCTCGAGCACGAGTTGGAGCCTCTCCTGGAGCGGCGCAAAGCCTACCTCGACGTCTGCCAGATGATGAAGCGAGCCGACCAGGAGGCCCGCTATTTGAAGAGCGCCGAGCGGTCCAGCCCGAACCCGATCTGGGGAACGCTGCGTCAGGCACTGGTCGAGCGTGATGAACGGGCCTACGAGCAAGCGCTGGAGCAACTGGCCCACTGGGAATCTCTGGCCCCTCTGGCCCGGCGGCGGCGAGAGTTGCTCGACCTGCTCGAGCCGGTGGCGCCGGCCTGGGTGGACGCCATTCGCGAGCGCTCCAAGATTCACGGTCGCACGCAAGTCCCCGGCAACGTGGTGGCGGCCTGGGAGCATCGCCAGGCAGCCCAGTGGCTACGCCAATTGCAGGAACAACCCGGACCTGAGGTCACACTCAAGCGGCTCTTCGAGGTGCGCGAAGAGGTGTTGAGCGTCACGCGCGACCTGGTCACCCAGAGAGCCTGGGCCATGCTCGGAATGCGAGCCGGCAAGCGAGAGCTGAGCTCGCAGGACTGCTCCCCGGCCTGGGTCATCCCGCTCGACCAGGTGCTGGAGCGGTTCTCTCCCGACGAGACCCGCTTCGACCTCCTGGTGGTCGAGCATGCCGGACTGTGTGACCTGAGAGCCCTGGGCCTGTTGGCTCTGGCTGAACGAGCCTTGATCCTGGGCGATCCCGAACGGCTCTGCCCCGAGCCGGCCGCCCAGCATGACGAACTGGCCCGCCTGGCGGCTCCTTACCTGGCCGAGCACCATCGCGCCCGCCCGACTTCGCTCTTGACCTGGCTCGATCAGGGCGACTCGCTGTGCTTGACCGCCTCCTTCCGGGCTCGAACCGAAATCCTGCAACTCCTGCGCCTGCTCGAAAGCTCGGTGGCCCAGGCTCCGGGCCGCTCCCCTTCTTTCCCCACCCCTCCCTTCGGACTGCTGCGGTCGCGGCTGGAGGCCAGGGATGTGGCCGCCATCGCCATGGCCGTTTTGCGCGAGCACCCAGGGCAAAGCCTGGCGGTAGCCTGCTGCTGCGTAGCTCTGGGGCGACAGGTCCGCCGCTTGCTCGAGCAGGCCCTCCCCGCTGAAACCAGACCGCTGGTAGGATCGCCCCTGGGGCTCCAGGGCGAGGAGCGTGATCGGGTTCTGGTGGCGCTGCCCGATACCGAGCGCAAGCTCGTGAGCTCGGCCGACCGGCGCCGACTGCTGGCCAGCTTGAGCCTGGCCCGGGAGCAAGTCTTGCTGTTGTCTGCTGGCGATCCCGAGAATGACTATGCGCCCGGAGACCTGCGTCGCGAGCTGGTGGTCGGAGCCGAGGGCATCGGGACCCTGTCGCTGGGCGGTTCGGGCTGGCGCGGACTGGTCGCTCAGACCGTGCGCAAAGCCGGTTATCGAATGCATCCGTTCAATGAGCGCTCGGTCCTGGTTCAGGGAGACTCGGGCTGGGTCCTGGTCAGCATGCTGGGCGAGTCCACCCCGCCCACCCGCGCCGAGCTGGTCACGGAGAGCTGGCTGGAGCAGTACCTGGGATGGCGGGTCATCCGCCTGCGCGCCAGCTCCTTCTGGATCGAGCAGGAGAACAGCCTCCAGGGAATCGTCGCACAACTCGAGGCGCTGGGTCTGTCGCCTCTGGGTGACTCCCCGGCGAGCGAGCGGGGTCTGAGGTTGCTCAAGGCCGCTCAGGAGTTGCGCCGCTCGTTGCCCAGCCTGCCAGCCCCGGCCGTCGAGGCAGGCGCTGACTATGGACCGGGCGATTTCAACTGGACCTGGCAGCCGCTGGTTCGGCGCCTGCTGAACGAGCAAGTCCGGGTGGCGCCAGCCGACACCGCCGGGCACGAGCTGGAAGTGGAACGCCAGGGTCGCCGCCTGACCCTGAGCGATCGAAAGGGCGAGGGGATCGACCTTTCCGTCAGTCCGAGCAGGCTGGAGGAGGCCCTGGAGCAGGTCCTGGCCGCCCTGGGGCCGAGCGAGCCCCCGCTGCCGCGTCCCGAACTGGTCGCCACGACCTCGGAGGAGCCGGGTCACTGGTCGATCCCGTTCGAGTCCTTTGAGGACCGCGAGGTCACGGTAGAGTTGAGCCGGATTGAGCCTTCAGAAGAGCCCGCGGTTGCGGCAGATTCGAGCCAGCTCGAGCAGGACCGCGAGAGCCCGGCAGAGCAGCTTGAGCCCTCTGCGGACCGCGAGGTGACGACCAACGGCGAGCAGCAGAGAGAGCAGGAGGAAGTGACTTCCGGCCCCGCCCAGGTTTTGGACTTGCCCGAGGAGAACGAGCCGGTTGCCGAGAGGCACCCGGCCGAGGCCCCCACAGAAAGCCCGGCTCCCGAGCCAGTGAAGGCGCCGACGGATGGAAAGCGGGCTGCCACGCCCGAGCGCAAGATGCCCCGGACCCAGCCCTCTGGTTACTTCAGCCCTTCCTCGCGCTTCGAGTTCGGGGTTGCCCATCCGGCCAGCCGGCCGGCCCGACCGGCCGGCGAGCCGCGCCACGGGGGCGAGCGGTCCCAGCCCGCTCCCCCGCCACCGCCTCCTCCCCGCCCGGCCGAGCCCGAAGCCCCACCCGCTCCTGGGCCGGTGGCCGAGAAACGAGCCCAGCCCGCCCGTCCCCCGGCTTCCCCTCGCCCCGACAGGATCAGCTGGACCGAGGCCACGGGCCGAGCAGCTTCTCCGGCCGCCAAACCGCCCGCTCCCAAGAGCATGCCAAACAAAGCGGGTCCGCCGCGCACTTCCCTCCCGCTGCCGCGCAAGGTGGCCCCGGCCCCGCCCGCCGAGCCTCCGGCCCCGATCGGCCTGGAGGCGATTCGCGCCCTCATGTTGCAAGCTTTCGAGTTGATCCAGCCGGTCCCGGACAAGGTTGTGACCGAGCTCGTCGAGGGGGTCAACGAGGTCGGGCTCGAGCGGGGCGGCCGCGAGCAGCGCCGAGCCCCGCGTCTGCTGTGCTGTTATGACGTGCTGGGCGAGTGCGAGGGGGAGAGCTTCCAGGCCGTGGTCAGCGAGGTGAGCTTGACCGGGGTTCGCCTGGAGCTCTCCAACCGACTGACCCGCGAGGCCCTGGTGGTCCTGCGGCCCGAGCTCTCCAGCGACCTGTCACCGGTCCAATGCCAGGTGCGCTGGTGCCGCCGCTCGGCCGAAGGCATGGCGGCCGGTCTGGCCTTCCACGAAGATCCCGAGCAACTCAGCCGCTCCTGGGTTGCCGTGCTGCTGCACAGCCTGGGCTTCGGGCCCGAGCACAGCCACCAGCGACGCAAGACGCTGCGCGTTCCCACCCCGCGACTCAAGGTTCTGGTCCGGGGCAAGGGGATGGGAACGGCCCTCGACCTGGGCGTGGGAGGGATGCTGATCGAGACCACCGCTCGACTGGCCCTGGACGAGCGCGTGGAGCTGACCCTGGGGCCCCACGAGAACCTCCCGGCCGTGCAGGTACAGGCCAGGATAGCCAACCAGCGCCAGCGCAAAGTCCCCGCCTACGGTCTGGCCTTCGTGGACCTGACACCCTCCACCATGAAAGCCCTGGGCTCTTACGTGCTCAGTTTCCTGGCCGCGCGCGCCAAGGGCAAGAGGCCCTGATGCGCTCGCGCCTGGTCGATCTGCTCATGCTCGCGGTAGCCATCTCGCTGGGGGCCATGGTCTGGCACTTTCGCGGACACCCGACCCGAGGCCAGTTCGATGCCGAGCGCCAACTGGCCACGGCCGCTCTGGAGGGTAAGCAGTTTCGCGAGGCCGTGCAACACCTCGAGCGCTGCGTGCGGATGGCTCGCCAGATGGCCAATCAAGAGCTCGAGCACGAAGCCCTGGATGACCTGGGCTGGAGTTACTTCGAGTTGGGCGACCTGCAGCAGGCCGCCAAATTCCAGGCCGAAGCGGTCGAGCGGGCCGAAGCCGTGCACGGCCCCTATCATCCGGTGATAGCGCTCTACCTCACCCGCCTGACCCGGGTGACGAACGACCGCAAGCTGGCCCTGGAATATTTGGCCCGAGCAGAGGTGATCTATCGTCGGGTCTATCCGCCAGGGCCCGACCTCGAGGCCGCGCTGAGCCCTATCATGACCCAGCGCAAATCCCTGAGCGCCGGGGATTGACCCCGATCAACGCATTTTTCCTCCGCTCCAGCTAAGATGACGGTGCATGGATCTCATTTCCGGAGCCAGCACCCCCCTGGATGGGAACCGACTCGGTGGCGGGGAGTTCCTCGAGCGACCGGCCGACGCCCTGCTCGACGGATTCACGAGCTATGAAGAGCTGGCTCTGGGCAACGGGCTGTTGCTCCGGCGCTACGCCAACGGGGCGGTCCGCCTGGAGAACCCGACTAGCGGCGTGATCCAGGAAGAGCGCATCGACGGCAAGCTGCTGGTTTCGCTCCCCAACGGCAAGGTGGTCTTCCAGAAGTTCGTCGGCGAGCCCCTGCTGGTGTACGATACCGCCGGCATCCAGCCGCCCGGCCTGGCCCGAGTCAGCACCGCCAGCCTTCCTGGCGAGGAAGAGATGCGGCACGTGTATCACTTCCAGGATCAAGAGGGAGCGCACATCATCGACCTGTGCACTTTGCGCTACTACCGAATGGCCGGGCGTTGACTCAGATCAATTCCCGAACGGGCAAAAGCTGTCAGTCTGGGACCGTCAAATCAGTCAGAGGAGCCCGCCATGAAGACCATGAACACCCAGACCCCCGTGAGGGAAGTGGCCGGGGGACATCCGCGAATCTGGAGCGTCCTGGAGAGATTTGGAATCGACTACTGCTGCTCCGGTAGCCAGATGCTGGAGACAGCATGCTCCGAGCGAGGCATCCCGGTCGAGGTGGTGCTCGATGAGATCGCCCGGGTCATGCAGGGACCGAACAGCGGACCCGACCTGGGCCGCCTGAGCATGTCCGAGTTGTCCGACTACATCGAGCGGATTCACCACGACTACCTCAAGAGCGAGCTTCCCAGCCTGAGAGAGCGGCTGCGCAGGGTCATCGAGGTGCACGCCGTCGAGCATCCCGAACTGGTAGAGCTGGGGCACCTATTCGAGGAGTTCGCCGACGAGTTGGAGAGCCACATGGTCAAGGAAGAGCAGGCCCTCTTTCCAGCCATTCGGGAGATGGAGCGGGGCGGGGGACGCCTGCCCCTGGAAGGCCCGGTCGAGGTGATGCTCGACGAGCACCGCTCCGCCGGCCGAGCCCTGGCCAGGATGCGAGAGCTGACGCAGGGCTTCACTCCCCCGGACGATGCGTGCAACACCTATCGCTCACTCTATCAGGGCCTGGCTGAGCTCGACCGGGACATGCGCCGGCACGTTCACACCGAGAACGACATCCTCTTCCCCGCCGCCCTGCGCTGCTGAGGATTCAGCGGGTGTAGATCACCCGAAAGAGCAAGCTGGCCGCCTGGCAATCCTGACAGCCAGGCGGCAGCTCGCTTTCCTCCACCGGTTCGAGCCGCACCTCGAAACCCAGGCTGCGGTAGAGGGCCACCGCCTCCTCCAGCCGGGGAGGAGCGGCCACGAAGCGGCGGGTCCAGTCCGCCTCTTCAGCCGGCAAGGCCCACCCGCTCGCGCAGGTGCTCCTCCAGCTGGCCCTGGTTGCGTAGCTTCTCGACCCTGCGCCAGCCCAGCCAGGCGGCGCCCACGGCACCATTGAACTGCACCAGCTCGGGCGGGGGAACGTTGAGGGGAGCTTTCAGCTTCTCCCCCACGGTGAGGGCCATGCTCTCAAAGCGCAGGATGCCGCCCACCAGGGTGTATTCCGGCTCCATGTTGACCCGCTTCATCAGCTGCAGCGAGCGATCCACCAGCGAGGAGATGGCCCCGCTCATGATGTCGGAGGGGGCCGAGCCCAGGGAGAGCTGGTTGATCACCTCCGACTCGGCGAACACAGCGCACACCCCGCTGATGGCCACCGGGTTGTGGGAGGTCGCCGCCAGCGGCCCGATCTCCTCGATGGCAAAACCCATGGTGCGGGCCGTCTTCTCCAGGAAAGCCCCCGTGCCGGCGGCACACTTGTCGTTGAGACGAAACGAGCGCACCTTGCCCTGGTGGTCGATCCGGATGGCTTTCATGGTCTGCCCGCCCACGTCGAGCACGGTGCGGGTGCCCGGAAAGAAGAAGCTGGCTCCGCGGGCGTGGGCGGTCAGGTCGGTCACCTGGGTATCGCGAAAGGGAACCTGGTGGCGACCGTAGCCGGTGCTGACCACGTAAGCCACCTGGTCGGCCCGCGCCCCGGCCGTGGCCAGCGCCTGGCGATAGGCCTGCTCGGCCGCCTCGGCCAGCTTGAAGCCTGTCTTGAGCAGCGAGGCTCCCACCACGCCCGAGCGGGGGCTGTAGAGCACGGCCTTGGTGTAGGTCGAGCCGAGGTCGATTCCGGCGCACAGCATCAGACGGTCACCCCCTGCGCCCCGAGGATGCGGTCGCGGGCGTAAAGAGCCGCTCCCAGGGCCCCCATATAGTGGGATTCGGGGCTCACGTTGACCTTCAATCCCAGCATGTTGTTCAGCACCTCCACCATGGCCTGGTTGCGGGTGACGCCCCCGGTGAAGGTCACCTCGTTCTCGATGCCCACCCGCCGGGCCAGGCCCACCGAGCGGGTTCCGATGGAGAGGTGCACCCCCATCAAGATGTCCTCGACTTTCTTGCCCTTCTCCAGCCAAGAGAGCACCTCGCTCTCGGCGAACACGGTGCAGGTGGTGCTGATCTTGACGGGCTTTTGCCCGGCCAGAGCCACGCTGCCCAGATCCGAGAGCGGGATTTCCAGGGCATAGCTGGCGGCCTGCAAGAAGCGACCGGTGCCAGCGGCGCACTTGTCGTTCATGCAAAAGTCGAGCACCTCGCCCGAGGGCAGCACCCGGATGGCCTTGGTATCCTGCCCTCCCATGTCGACCACGGTGCGGGTGCCGGGAAACATGTGCACCGCCCCCCGGGCATGGCAGCTGATCTCGGTGACCTGGCTGTCGCCGAAGGTCACTTTGTAACGGCCGTAGCCGGTGCCGACCACGTAGGAGACATCCTGCTCGCTCAGACCGGTGGACTGCAAGACGGCCTGGAACACCTTCTCGGCCGCCTGCACCACGGCCGCGCCGGTGTCCACGATGGCGTGGCCCACCAGGTTGCCCTGCTCGTCGATGAGCACCGCCTTGGTCTGGGTCGATCCAACGTCAACTCCGCCTGCGTAAGCCACCTCTCACTCCTTTCCGGCCGCCCGCAGGCGGCGCGAGGCCAGGCCCTCGAAGAAGGCGTCGATGCGGTTCTTGAGCTGGGCCTCCGAGACCACCCGGCGGTCCATCATGTCCGACTCGATGGTGAGCGAAGGCAGGTCGCAGCGCTCCATGACGTCGCGACGGACGTCAGCGAGTCCGGTGGAGACGGTGCGACAGCTCTTGATGGGGTGAAAGACCACCCCGTCCAGGCCGAACTCGTCGGCCGCCCGCAGGATGGCGTCGCTGGGGAAGAACATGCTATCCATGGCCCGGCGCACGCTGCGCAGCACTCCCTCCGCCAGACTCTCCAGGGGCCGCTCCAGGTCATATTGAAAGCCCGCGTCCATCCCTCCGGCGGCAAACCAGAGGTAGGTGCTGCTGACGAAGGTGCCGCCCCATTCCGTGAACATCTCGTGGAAGCGGCGAAAGAGGGGATAGCAGGGAACACCCAGGAACATCAGCCGGTATTTCTCCTCGTGCAGGGTTCCCAGGCCGTGGGCCACGCGATACTGCATCTCCTCGAGCAGCTCGCGGAAGTAGGCTTCTCCCTGCTCGGTTCCCCTCAGGGCGTTGAGCACTCCGAGGTAGACCGTTCCCTCGGTCAGGGCGTCGAAGCAGGCCGGGCGGCTGCGGTTCAAGGCGATGGTCTCTTTCCAGCAGCGGCTCATCTCGTTGGTATGAGCCAGGGTCTGGCGCAGGCGGTCGAGCGAGAGCTCTTGCCCGGTGATGCTCTGGCACAGCCCCACCAGCTCTTCGAGCTGGCGCTGCACGTAGAGCCGATCGCGCTCGAACCCCGGACTCCCGGGCGGCTCGTCGAAGCCGGCCGAGCGCGAGCCGGGGATGTCCAGGGTGAAGACCGGGCAGTGGTGCATCCGTTCCCAGATCTCGGCCCACTTGATGTAGGTGTTGCAGGCGTTGGTGGCGATGGCCAGGGAGGGTCGGGGGATGCGCCCCATGGGATGTTCGCCGCCCGAGAGCTGGACGGCCACGTCCGCTTTCACGTAGCCGCAGATGTCGGGCGAGTAGCCGTAGTCCTCGGCTCGGGCCAGGAAGTCGTGGGCCACCCGGCGCACGGCCGTCTGCAGCGAGTTGATCTCGGGAAAGATGGGCAAGAGATCGAAGGCGCGCAGGATCTCGCCCAGGCTCCCCATCACGAAGACATAGGCCGTCTTTCGGCCCGTCTCGGAGGCCTGGCTCATCTCCTGGAACCAGTCTCGAAAGAGAGCCCCTCCCCGGCTCGCTCCTCGACCCACAATTTGTCGACCGCTTCTGTCCTCGCTGAGAATTGTTTCTGTCACGGCCTCTCCTTAGTCGAACACGAGGTTCTCGACGAATGTCTCGAGTTGAATCTGCACCTGGTCGAAGCTGGTCATGCGCTCTTCGAACTCGCTCACGAAATAGGCGATGCCCTCCTCATCGAGCGACTTGGAGTAGGCGACCTGCTCGTCCAGGCCCGGCTCGCACATCTTAGCGGCGGCCAGGATGGCAGCCTCGGCCCCGCACCCTCGGATGCGCTGGAGCAGCATGGCCTCCTTGGGGCGCCGCTCGTCTCGCTGCACGGGGCTGTAGCTCGATTGCTCGAGATAGGCCCGGGCCAGGTTGTGCCAGGGGTCGCCGTCCACCGGGACCTGGCCCAGGATGAAGCGCAGGCCGATGAGCAGGTCGTCGTCTACCACGTAGCACGAGCGGGCCACCGCCCGCAGCATGTCCAGGGGCGGCTGCTCGCAGAATCCGCCCTCCCAGACCACCCGCACTTTGTCCGTTTTGCGGGCCGGGCGCTGCCGCAGCAGGGGCAGGGTGGCCTCCAGGAACGTATTGTATTCCGGCCGCGGGATCAGGCCGGCCAGAGCGACCAGCACGTAGGCCTCGTCCACCGGCAGAAGCCACGGAGTCTCACGCTTGATGCGATAGAGCTCTTCGAGCAACTCCCGACCCCGATTGTAAACCGCGATGCTCTCGGCCAGGGAGGCATCGCTCACCCCGCCCAGGTCGTCGGCCAAGCGCCGGTACTCCTGGCGCAGGTACTCGGGGGCGGCCGCCGAGCGAGAGTTCTGGGGAAGGTAGAGCACCTGAGCGGGATAGCTCAGGTTTCGTCCCCAGATGGCGGCCAGGTTGCGGGCCGCGTCACAGATGGGGTGGGAGACGAAATAGTCGAGCGGGAGCTTGTTGGAAAGCGCGGCCTCCAGCGAGCTCTTCAAGATGGAGCAAAGATACGAGCCAAAGTGAGACTCGGCTTTTCGGGTCTCGAGCTGAGCGCCCCGCACCTTGACCGCCAGGAGTCCGGCAGCGTGAGCGATCTCTTCCGGGAAGTAGACCTGGAAGTGGCCCAGCACGCGCCCGCCCTGCTCCTTCCACCGGTGCACGGTGGGGAACTCGGTGTCCTCCACGAGATCGCGGCACAGCTCCAGGCGCTCATCCAGGCTGGTCTCGGTCCAGTCGGGCAGAAGGTTCATCATGGCAGCACGATCCCTCGCACCAGCTCGCCCCGCCGCAGGGCGTCCAGACCCCGGGCGATGTCTTGCAAGGGGAACCGGTGGCTGACCATGGGGGCCAGCCGGATGACCCCGCTGCGCACCAGTTCGATGACCCGGGGGTAGTCCACCGGACGGCAGCCGAGCGAGCCCAGCACGTCCAGCTCGCGGAACATGATGCGGCCGGCCGAGAGCTCCACGTCGTGCGAGCAGTAGCCCACCACCACCACCCGGCCCCCGCCGGCCACCAGGGACAGAGCCTGCTGCAGGGTGGGGCCATGGCCGATGGCCTCGAAGACCACCTCGGGCGCCCCCCCCAGAGCTTTGCGGACGGCCTTGCCCGGGTTGCCCTCGCGACCGTTCACGGTGGCCTCGGCCCCCAGTTGCCGGGCCAGCTCGAGCTTGGAATCCACCAGGTCAATGGCCAGCACCCTGCCTCCGGCCGCCCGGGCGAACTGCACCAGGCCCAGGCCCACCCCGCCGCAGCCGATCACGACCACCCGCTCGCCGGGGGCCACCCGGGCCCGCCGGACCACGGCATGATAGGGCGTGGTCAGGGCGTCGGCGATGATCGCTCCTTCCTCCAGCGGAATCTCTTCGGGTAGCTTGAGCAGATGGCGCGCGCTCACCGCGATCCACTCGGCAAAACCCCCATCGATGTGGTTGCCGAGCATGGCCATGGAGGTGCAAATGTTCTCGCGTCCCAACCGGCACATCTCGCACGAGCCGCAGGGCAGCACCGCCGGAATGAGCACCCGGTCACCGGCCGCCACCCCCTCGACGAGCGAGCCCACCTCCACCACCGTCCCCGAGCACTCGTGGCCCAGGATGATGGGTGGCTTGCGAGCCGTGGGCACTCCGTGGTCGAGATAGTGCAGGTCGGTATGGCACAGCCCGCACGCGGCCACGCGAATCAGCGCCTGGTGCTCGGCCGGAACGGGGCGGGCGACCTCCTCCAGGCGAAGACCGCCTTCTCCATAGTAGACAGCGGCCCTCATGGTATCGACGGCGATGGACAAAAGGAGCATCCCCCTTCATGGTCTGGCTGGTCCAGTATGCAACGAGACCTGCATCGAAGGAATTGATCCGGATCAAGTTGGGCCAGAGTGGGCTGCCTGTATACTGACAGGCGTAGAACAGCCAGGAGGGCCTCCATGCCGACCACCCAGAATCAAAGCTACTTTGCTCCCAGCGATCCGCAGGCACTCGCCTTCGAGGAGATCCTTTACGAGAAAAAGGACTGGGTGGCCCGCGTGAGCATCAACCGGCCCCACGTTTTCAATGCTTACTCCACACGCACTCTGCGCGAGATGAGCCGGGCCTTCGTGGATGCCTCCTGGGACGATTCGGTGGCCGTGCTGGTGCTGACCGGCGTGGGCGAGAAGGCGTTCTGCACGGGGGGGGACGTGGCCGAGTATTACAACAACTACACCCGGCGTCCCCACGATTACTGGAAGTGGATGGGCGAGTTCCAGCAGTGCCTCGACCTGCTGCGCAACCTCGGCAAGCCCGTCATCGCCCGCCTGAACGGCGTGGTGGCCGGCGGCGGGAACGAGTTCAACATGGCCTGCGACCTGGCCGTGGCGGCCGAGCACTGCACCATTCTGCAGGTGGGCCCCAAGGTGGGCAGCGTGCCCTGCGGCGGCGCCACCCAGTGGCTGCCGATCACGATCGGGGATCGCCGGGCTCGCGAGATGCTCTTCCTGTGCGACAAGATCACCGCCCAGCAGGCCCTGGAGTGGGGGCTGGTCAACCGGGTGGTCCCCGCCGCCGAGCTCGACAGCTGCGTCGACGAGCTGGCCGCCAAGCTGGTGGAGCGCTTCCCCGAGTGCATTCGCTACACCAAGCAGGCGGTCAACTTCTGGAAGGATCTCTCCTGGCACACCACCATCGGCCACGGACGCGACTGGCTGGCCCTGCACTACACCTCCCGCGAGCCCTATGAGGGCATGCAGGCCTTCGTCGAAAAGCGCCCCAGCCGCATCCGCGAGATGCGCGAGGAAGCCGCCCGGGGCGGCTCGCCCGAGTTTCTCTGGGGCCCCTGGGTGAACAGCTGCTCGGGCTGCGGGGCCCGCGGGCTCCCTTCCGAGCACAAGTTCTGCGGCGTGTGTGGCAAGCCGGTGGCTGCCCCCGAGCCGTGATCCTGGAGGGCAAGCGAGCTCTGGTCACGGGCGGGGCCCGCGGCATCGGGGCGGCTGTAGTCAGGGTGTTGACCCGGGAAGGCGCCCGGGTGGCCGTGGTCGACCGGGAAGCTGCCCCCGAGGCCGAGCTCTCCATCGTCCGCGACGTGCGCGAGCAAGCCCGGGACGTGGTCGAGGAGGTGGTCCGGATCCTGGGAGGCCTGGACCTGCTGGTGCTGAACGCCGGCCTCAACCGAGATCGCGTGCTGTGGAAGCTCAGCGAGGCAGACTTCGACGAGGTGCTGGACGTCAATCTCAAGCACTGCTTCCTCTACCTGGCCGCGGCCGCTCCGACCATGCGGGCCCAGCGCTCGGGCAAGGTCGTGGTGATGGGCTCGATCAACGGCCTGCGCGGCCGACTCGGGCAGGCCAACTACGCGGCCTCCAAGGCCGCCTGCATGGCCCTGGCCCGCACCGCGGCTCGCGAGCTCGGGCCCAGCAATATCAACGTGAACGCCGTGGCTCCCGGGCTGATCCGGGGGGCCATGGCCGAGAGGATGCCCCCCGAGGCCCTGGAGCGCTCGCTGGGCGAGACCGCCCTGGGTCGGCTGGGAGAACCCGA
>CAZWUN010000015.1:0-31871 GCA_964637145.1 uncultured Burkholderiales bacterium | reverse complement strand
GTCCAACCCCCGACCGACAAAGCCATTCATTGAGATGTTCAGGGAGGCCGCAATCCAGCGCACGAGCTCGATCCTGATCGCATTCGTCCTGGTTTTATGCCTGCTATCCATCACCTGCGCCCTCTATGCCAGGAAGTATCACTCCAGCGAACTGCAGGCCCTGCAGAATCAGCGGACTGCCTACCAGGTCACCGACCAGCTCGCTCTGAGCGACTTTCGCAGGAGCGATTCTCTGCGCGCCCTGGCGGCAACGGGAGAAGCGAGATATCGGGGCGCTTTCGAGCGGTCGAAGGACGACCAGGCCGCATCCATCCAGAGCTTGAGGCAGCTCGGCCTGACCCCTGAAGAGCACGGGCTCATCACCCAGGTCGGACAGAAGGCTGACTCCCTGGCGCAACTCGAGCAAAAGACTCTCGATGCGGTCGCAAAGAAAGACCTGGCCCGCGCCGTTGGGATCGTCCACAGCCCGGAGTATGAAAGTGCCAGGGCCTCGGTGGCGGACCTGACTGCGCAATTCAGGCAGACCCTGGACAAGCGCTGGGGACAGCGAGCCTCCGAGCTTTCAGAAATCTCCACTCGGCTCGACCAACTGGCCCTGGGCATTCTGATGCTCACCGTGTTGACGGTGCTGGTCGCTCTGGTCTTCTTTTATCAACGGCGGGTCGTAGGCCCCGTGGTGGCTCTGAGCAAATCTCTCCAGGCACTGGTCTCGGGTCAAAGAGGCACTCGCATCGGCTACCAGGAGAACCGATCGGAGATCGGAGAGCTGGCCCGGGCGATCGAACAGCTCAGGAAGGCTGGAGGGGAGGCCGAGCATCGGCGCTGGGTCGCCGCCAGCGTGGCTGAGCTTGCCGAAGACCTGCACGGGGCGGAGCAAGCCGAGGAATTCGGCCGGCGCGCACTCTCCCGATTGGTCCCCCTGGTAGGCGGGGGATATGGCGCCCTGCACCTGCTCGACGAGACCGATGGGCGCTACCACCTTACAAGCGGTTACGGAACCCCACCGGGCCAGCCAGGCGGAGCGAGTTTTGCTCCAGGCAGCGGAATCGCCGGGCAAGCTGTGCTCGACCGAAAGAGCCTGGTGCTGCAAGACCTTCCCGCCGACTATGTCCGCATCGTCTCGGGCCTGGGGGAAGCCCGGCCGCAAAGCCTGGCAGTCATTCCCATCCAGACTCAGGAGAGGGTCGTCGCGGCCCTCGAGATCGCTTCCCTGTCCCCTCTGACCGCCGAGCACGTGGCACTGCTGGAAGAGGCCGCAGGGCGCATGGCTCTTCAGCTCGAGATCATGCAGCGGAACCTGCGAACTCGCACTTTGCTCGAGCAGGTGCGACTGAGCGACGAACGCACCCGGCTGATTCTCGATTCGACCAGTGAAGGAATCTTTGGCGTCGACATCGAGGGTCGCATCGACTTCGTCAATGCCGCCGCCTGTGACTTGCTAGGCTACACCGCCGGCGAGATGCTCGGCCAGGGGTCTCACGCTCTCATGCACCACCATCGCGAGGATGGAAGCGAGTATCCGGTCCACGAGTGCCCCATGTATGCCGCCTACACTCGGGGGGAAACCAGCCGCATCGACAATGAAGTGCTCTGGCGCATAGACGGCACCAGCTTCCCGGTCGAGTACGGCGCCACACCCATTCGCAAGCAGGAATCGCTCTGCGGCGCCGTCGTCAGCTTTACGGACATCACCGAGCGCAAGCAGATGGAGAAGGCATTGCGCCATCAGGTCTTTTTGTCCGACTGCGCGCTCGACCTGACCCGAGCAGGTCACTGGCACGTACCTCTGGACGGCTCCGGGTGGTACAACTCCTCCGAGCGAGCAGCCCGCATCTTCGGGCGATCTACCAAGCCCGGGCTATCGGTACCGGCTTGACGAGTGGTCCGCCCACGTCTTTGAAGGCGACGAAGCGGCCGCCAAAGTGACCATGGAGAACTTCCAGGAGGCCGTGGCCGGGACGATCCCTGTCTATGACGCCATCTACGCTTACAAGCGCCCGGTGGACGGGGAGATCGTATGGATTCACGCCCTGGGCCACGTGGTCAAGGACTCCAACGGAAAGCCCACCGACATGTTCGGGGTGACTCAGGACATCACGCGAATCAAGCGAGCCGAGCTCGAGCTCAAAGAAACCGAGGAGTTCTACCGCAGCGTGCTCGAACGCGCGCCGGACGGCTTGATGGTGGTGGACGGACAGGGCACGATCCGACTGGCCAACCTCCAGAGCGAAAGACTCTTCGGCTACAAACAGGGGGAATTGATCGGGCTGCCGGTGGAGTGCCTGGTTCCCCACAAGGCTCAAGCCGCGCACCCGGGCCTGGTTCAAAGCTTCTTCCGAGACCAGAAGCCCCGCGAGATGGGCTCCGGGCGCGAGCTCAGCGGATTGCGCAAGGACGGAAGCACATTTCTCGTGGAAATCGGACTGAGCCCCCTGCCGGTTCATCCCAAAATCGGACAGCAGGTGGCCGTTTCCATTCGAGACGTGAGCGAAAGATCGTTTATCGCTGGAGTGCCGGCTTCGGGTCAGGAACACGGCGCCTGAGGGTGAAGTGATCAATACATGAACTGTGACTCGCCCGGCACCACCTCGGGCCTGGCCGGAGCCGGGATGGCGCCGTTGGCATAGTTGGACTTGACCACCAGAAAGACCGGGTAGTTGGAGCCCGACTGGGGAAAGGTCTCGATGCGCACCTCGCGCTGCTCGCCCGGCGCGAGCTCCCACTCCCCCACTTTGATCTCGCTGGCCGAGTTGCCCATATCGGTTTCCACTCTCTGGCCGTCCACGTACAGGCTTCCCCGCGCCGGCCCGGCCCGCGGAACGAAGTCGATCCAGGCCTTGCGGGGAACCACGTCGGGGTTGATCAGTTGCACGCGCACCCGATAGACCATCCCGAAGTGGCCGTAATTGGTCTCGCCCGTGACCGGCTCCACCTCGAAGGGAGCTTCTCCCAGGGGCATGTAGGTGAAGGGACCGCCCAGGTTGTGGGCGTGGGCCACATCCATGGCTGCGGGGAAGAGCCCGCGGCCGGTCCGGCCACCCGTGTCCGGCGCCTCCTCGCTGGGGATGCTGCCCCGACCGTGCTCGCTGGCCCGGACCAGCAGGCGCAGCTGGGAGCCGTCCAGAGGCTCGATCCAGCCCATACCACTGATGGTATGACCCGACTTGAGCAGCTTGCGGTCGAGCACCACTTCCTGCCCCGGTCCCACCCGCAAGAAGAAGCTCTCACCCTTCTCTTGCTGGTCGAGCAGCAGCTGGGCGGCCTTGTGGCCGGCGAAGATCTCGTCGTTGCTCGGACCCACGCTGGCCACCGCCACTCGGACTCTGGCTGGCGTCGCATTCACGTTCTTGAGCAAGACCTCGAGCTCTTGATGAGGGGCTTCCGGACTGCCTCTGTGGTGGTAAAGCAGGCGGCTTGGTCCGGGGGGCAGGGGGCGATCGAGCAGCAATCCCGGGGCCAGCACCAGCTCGGGGCGGTTGCTGACCACCAGGGTGCGAGCAGGGGTAAAAGGCAGTTGCTGCAGAGAAACGTCCACCCCGATGGTGCGGCTGACCGGCAGCAGCCCCGGACCGCTGGCGCTTGCGTCCACCAGCAACCCACCGTTCACGCGGCGGGGCTGTAAGCTGAGCTGAGCACGCGGGTCGAGGCCACTCTGTGCATCCATGGCTACCCGCAAAGCCTGGGCGAGGACCGTGTGGGAAACCCCCTCTCCGGTCAGGCTGACGGACAGTCGGGCGGGCAGGCGGGCGGCTGGAGTCCGCACCTGGATCGGCAATCCGACTTCACGAGAGCCAAAGCTCAGGCTGACCAGGGCGTCGCCTTCCGAGAGGCCGCGCACTACCACCCGGTTCCCCTCCAGACGGGCCTCGGCCACCTCGGGGTCGGAGACGACCACCTCGGGCCGACTCGGGCCCTGCCAGGCAGCGCTGCGCGCCTCTCCCAGGGGAACCACCAGCCGCGTCGGCCGGACGCTGATGGGCGGCGCGGGCAGGGCAGCCTGTATCAGGCAGACCAGCAGGCAAAGGGCCCAGAGGCTGGAACGGCGCACTTGCTCTGCTTCCCGGCCAGGCAGGCCGGTCCTGCCCAAACAGGAATTCGCTCGTCCGAGCAGAACGTTCCGAGCTTATGTCGCGGTCTTTGACCATTGCGGTGGACGCGACGCAGCTACCGCGGGTCCGTCGAGGGGCGGGACGGTTTACGCGCAATCTGCTCGAAGTCTGGAAACGAAAGAGCGGGGTGCTCTCGCATCGCGTTGTCCTGGTGGCCCGCGAGCGCCACCAGCTCGCTCCCCTGCAAGACGAGCTGGGGTGGGATTTTGAGTGCACCTGGGCCGGCGCTGGCTCCCGCTTCGACGTAGCTCTCTTCCCCTTCGCTCGGGTCGACTGGGATCCCGAATGTCCACGGGTGGTCTGGATCCATGATACGGCCTGCTTTGGCCCGCTGGCGTCCGCCAAGCCTGACGCCGAGCGCGAGCGAATGCGAATAGCGGCGCAGGTGGCCGACCGGGTCGTGCTACCTTCGGAGTTTTCTCGCCGTGAGCTGGTGAGCGCTCTGGAGCTCCCCCTGGGCAAGGCGGAGGTGCTGGCCCCGGGGATCGATCCCATCTTCACCCCTCCCGGCCACGATCCGCGCTTGCGCAGCGAGTTCCTGGAAGAAGCCACGGGAGGGATCCCTTACCTGTTGTTCGTGGGCTCGACCGAGCCTCGCAAGAATCTTTGCGGTCTTCTGGACGCCTTCACCTGGCTCTCGGGTCAGATCCCCCATCGCCTGGTGCTGGTTTGCCGCCGTCCCCGCTTGAGCCTGACCCAGCGCCTGATCGGCCGGGCTTGCCCCGTGAGCGAGCGAGTTCGGGCGCTGGGCAATCGGGTCGTATTCCTGGAGGAGGTGGAGCCTGAGCGGCTGGTGCGGCTCTACCAGTACTGCGATCTGTTCGTGATGCCCTCGCTGCACGAGAGCTTCGGCCTCCCGCTGCTCGAGGCCATGGCCTGCGCCGCTCCCTGCTGCGCCGCCCGCACCAGCGCCCTGAGCGAGGTCGGCGGGACGGCCGTGCGCTGGTTCAATGCCGAAGAGCCGGTCGAGATGGCCCAGGGAATTCTGGAAGGCCTGGGCCAGGCTGAGACGTTGCGCGAGCTGGGCCCACCTCAAGCAGCCCAGTTCGACTGGGAGCGATCGGCCCACCGCATGCTCAAGCTTTTGGAGCGCGAATGCGCTCCTGCGAGCAACGGCCAGGCAACGCGGACGAACGGCTCAGCGTTTGCCCGACGCCTCTCGACGGCAGGCTGAGCCTCAGTCGGCCGCCCGTCGCCCTCCCCAGCGATTGCGAATCTCGTCGTCGTAACGATCAGCCAGACTCGAGACCGAGCGCACGGTGGCCTCCAACTCTGGCTTGTCGCAGGTCGAGCCCACGATGGAGTGCAGAAAGAAGATCTCATTGTCCGACTCGATGCCGAAAGCCCCGAAGCGGATCACCGAGTTCTGGCGGAGCAGGTACTGCAGCAGCTCGGGGCTCAGAGCCACCCCGTGGATGACCCGGGCCCGGGCGCAGACCACCGATTCGTCCTCTTTCCAGGGAAACACGCCCACTTCGGTTACGGCCGAGCCCACTCGGACGTCGAAGACCGGCTCGCCGGCGCGAGCGACGGCCGCTTCGCCGAACAACTCGTTGATCCAGGGAGTGATCTTGGCAAAACAGGCCTCTTGGGCCGGGGTGGTAAACAGCATGAGGGCCCGTTTCCTCCTGGCGCAGGCTCGCTCCTCTTTGTCGTCGAAGCCGAGGGCCCGCGATGACACGTCGTTTCTGGGCCATCTGGGCGGTCATGCTGGGGGCCATGACCCTGGCGCTGGTGGCCGCCATGCCCTATCACCAGTTTGGTGGGTTCAATGACGACGCCTGCTACCTGATCGGCACGGAGCGTCTGCTCGAGAGCGGTCGTCTGCTGGCCACCCGCGAGCAAGATGGTGGCTCGGCTCAGTACTTTCCTGGCTTTTCCATCATGCTGATCCCGGCCTACCTCCTGGGCGGAGGCTCCCCCGTTGCCCTGCAAACCTTCTGCCTCTTGTTGACCCTGGTCGGAGCCACGCTGGTGATGGTGCTGGCCTTCCCCCGGCTGGGTCCGGTGGCAAGCACGCTCCTGGGCCTGACCTACGCTCTCACTCCGGCCGGGCTGACCTTCGGCACCAGCGTGATGTCCGACATCCCCTTCAGTTGCCTGTTCCTGGCCGCCCTGGTGTGGGGTCGCCACGAATTCGACCTCAAACGCGACTGCCGCTGGCACTGGATCGGTCTGTTCGTCAGCTTTCTCTACCTGGTCCGCCTGCCGGGGGTCATGCTGGTGCCGGCCTTCACCCTGGCCCTGGCCCTGCAACGTCGCTGGAGGGCCATCGGGCTCTTCTTGCTGGGGAGCCTGGCGGCCGCCCCCTATACGCTCTTCTCGATCCTGCTGTCGACCGGCTCGGGGAACTACACCAATCAGGCCGGTAGCTTCTACAAGACGGCCACCGTGGTGGACCAGTTCTTCACCTTCTGGGCTCAGCTCCCGAGCTTCCTCGGGAGCGAGTTCCTGGGCCTGGGACAACCGGGCGCCTGGCTGGCCATCCTGGTGCTCCTGGGAGCCATCCCCACCCTCTGGCGGACCCGCAGCGAGCCTGTCACGCTGGGGTTTCTCGGCTATCTCGCCTTCCACAACCTGTGGCCCTTCGTCTATGGCCGTTACTGGTTGCCAGGCTGGCCGCTGGTGCTCTACTTCGCCCTTCAGAACCTGCCGCGGCGAGCTGCCACGGCGGTCCTCGCCTGCCTGCTGATTCTGGCCCTGCCGCGCGACCTCGAGCTGGTGCGGATGGGACAACTGGCCGACCAGCAATGGCAGGTTCGTCGTCAGGCCTATCGCTGGATCCGTGACAATACACCGAAGGACACGCTGATTTCCGCCATGATGACCTGCTGCCTGGAGTATTACACCGGCCGCAAGGTGGCCCAGGCCGGCTCGACCCGGTCCTGGAGCAGCTACCTTTTTGCCGCCGTGGCTCCCCGGGCCGACCTGCTCGTGCTCGAGCCCGACGACGGCGTGGCCACCATCTTCGGACGAAAGCATGACGACATCCCTCCCCACGTGGAGCGCTGGGCCGACCACAGCAGCCTGGTGGAGAGCGTGCATCGCTCTCCCCTGGTGCTGGTCTACCGAATCAAGCCCGCCGCCATCGGCCTGGAGCTGGCCACGCCCCTCTTCCTGGCCCACTTCAGCCAGAGCGATCCGGCCCGTCAGGAGAAGCTCCTCGAGCAAGCTCTGAAGCACTGCCCCGATTACCCGGACGCCGTCAACGCCCTGGCCGTTTTGTGGCTGCAAAGGGGGGATCCTCGCGCCATCGAGCTGCTCGAGCGCGAGGTGGCACAGTATCCCTGCGACCTGATCGCCGCTCACAACCTGGGATTGGCACTCAAGAACCTGGGCCAGACCGCGCGAGCGCGACAAGTGCTGGAACGAGCCATCCAGGAAGCCCGAAGGCTGGGCGAGCCGACCGCCCCGCTGGAAGCTGTCGTGCAGGGTCTGTGACCTGAGGCGAGGAACAGGCAGGGCTACCTTCGCACATCTGGCAAGCGCGCTTGAAGAAGAGGATCGTCATGAACAGAAGCCTTCCGCTCGACCAGCTCACCACCCTGATCACCGCCGCTCGCGGCGACGCCACCGTCGACCTTCTCTTGACCAACGCCCGGGTGGTGAACGTCTTCACGGGAGAGGTTCAGAGCAGCTCGGTGGCCGTCCATCAGGGCTTTGTGGTCGGCCTGGGCGACTATCCGGCCCACCAGACCGAGGACCTGCAGGGGAGCTACGTGGCGCCCGGTTTCCTGGACGCTCACATGCATCTCGAGTCGAGCATGGTGAGCCCGGCCGAGTTCGCCCGGGCGGTCGTGCCTCTGGGCACCACCGGCGTGTTCGCCGATCCTCACGAGATCGCGAACGTGTGCGGTCTGGCTGGAATCGACTACATCCTCGGCTTCAACGGCAAGATCCCGCTGGACATCTATGTCAACCTCAGCTCCTGCGTTCCCGCCACCAACCTCGAGCACTCCGGAGCGAGCCTTTCAGCCGAGGATCTGGCCACCCGATTCGACCGGCCAGGCGTCTGCGGACTGGCCGAAGTGATGAACTTTCCCGGAGTCTTTCTGGCTGACCCCGAAGTGCTCAAGAAGATTCTGGCTGCGGGCGAACGGCCCATCGACGGCCACTGCCCTGGACTGAGCGCCAAGCTCCTGTCGGCCTACGTGGTCGCCGGAATCGGCTCCGACCACGAGTGCACGACCTTCGAGGAGGCTCTCGAGAAGCTGCGAGCCGGCCTCTACATCATGATTCGCGAGGGCAGCGTGGCCCGCAATCTCGATGCTCTCAGCGCCCTGATCACTCCCGACCGCCTCAGCCGCCTGATGCTCTGCACCGACGACCGCGAGCCCATCGACCTGGTCGAGCAGGGACACATCAACTATCTGATCCGCCGAGCAGCCGGGCGGGGCTTCGACCCCATCACCTCCATTCGACTGGCCACCATCAACGTGGCCAACTACTTCGGCCTGAAGCGCCGGGGGGCGGTTGCGCCTGGCTATCTGGCCGACCTGGTGGTGCTGGAGGACCTCTTCTCCATGAAGCCCTCTCGCGTCTACAAGGCGGGCAAGCTGGTGGCCCGCGACGGCGAGGCTCTGTTCGAAGCCGCTCGCGTGGACGACAGCCAGGTCGTGGGCACCATGCGGATGGCCCCGCTCAGCGATGACTCGTTCAAGATACCGGCCCGGGGCACGCGGGCCCGGGTGATCGAGCTGGTGCCGCGCCAGATCGTCACACGCCAGGCGGTGGAAGAGGTGCGCCAGCAGGACGGCCAGGTGGTGGCCGATCCGAAACGGGACATCCTTAAATTGGCCGTGATCGAACGCCACAAAGCCAGCGCTCAGATCGGGCTGGGACTGGCCCGGGGCTTCGGGCTCAAGCGAGGAGCGCTGGCTTCGACCGTGGCTCACGACTCCCACAACCTGGTGGTGGTGGGCGCCAACGACGCCGACATGAAGCTGGCCGCGGAGGAAGTTCAGCGCATCGGAGGCGGCCTGGCGGCCGTCGGTGACGGTGAGGTTCTGGCCAGTCTGCCGTTGCCGATCGCGGGGCTGATGTCTGACCGTCCCCTGGCCGAGGTGAAGACGCAGCTGGAAGCGATGTATGCGGCCGCCAAGAAACTCGGAGGAACAGCCGAGCATCCCTTCATGTCCCTGGCTTTCCTGGCCCTGCCCGTGATCCCATCGCTGAAGCTGACCGACATGGGGCTGGTGGACGTGGATGCCTTCCAACTGGTGGATCTGTTCGAGGACCAGCCCGTGGCTGCAGGCTGATTGTTGCCAATCGCCCAACTGTCTTAGCCTCAACACTTCAAGCCCGCCTGGAATCCAAAAACAATTCCTGATTATTTATTGAAAACCAGGATTGCTGTTCGATTGACTCCAGCCCGCATGTTTGCTATACTTCAGATGGTTGATGTTCAGTTCTTCCTAGATTGATCAGGGCTCGTGGAGTCCGGAAGTGTTATTGTCCCCGAGGGGACGCAAGAGCTTCGCTAAGACCGAATTGATCGGGACAGTGTGGGAAGAATGGGAACGTGACGCCAGGGCCGGCCATGACGCCGGCCTCTCTCATTTTCTGGGGATCATCGGATTGCAGTTCCCAACCAGGGCTCACCCAAGCCTGCTGCGAAAGCAAGTCTCATGCGATACCTGTTGTTCGGTGCTTTGTTGATCGGCGCGGTCTGGGCCGCTGATGGAGAAGTGGTGCAGACCCTCAAAGTCGACCTGAACGGTGACGGCAAGAGCGAGTCCGTCGTGCTCAAACAGATCGGCGAGCAAGCCCGGCTGGTGGTGCTCGACAGCCAGGGGCGAACCATGTGGGAGGCTCCGCGCAGTGAGTTGTTCCTGTTCGGCGGCCCCCTGGATGGGGGCGATCTACAGGCCGCCGGCGATCTGGACGGGGACAAGGCCATCGACCTGCTGGGAACTTACCAGAAGAGCGATGTCAGCCCCACCCGTTTTCGCTGGTTCCGCTGGACGGGCTCCGAGCTCGAACTGGTGAGCCAGGGTTATCTCTGCCCACTGAACCAGCGGCCGGGCACGTTCAAGCTTTCCGAAAACCAGGGAGCTCCCTACTGGGTCGAGCGGGTGCTGGCCATCGAGCCGGGCCGCATGCAGGTCGAGCTCTTCGATTCGGTGACCGATGAGCGCAAGCAAACGGTCTGGCTGCGCGCCGATCAGGACGGCGAGTTCGTCATCACCGAGTAGGTCAGGGCAGGTAGACTTCCAGGCCGGTCACGGTCACGACCGGCAGGCGAAACTGAGGATCCACGGAGCGCGTCAGCTCGAAGCGCAGTCCCCCCACGTCAGCCATCCCTACCGAGACTTCGGTCCCGTCCTCGCGCACGGTGGCGGGGCCATACTTTCCCCTGGCCCGAGGATAGACTTCCTGGACTTCTTGCAGCAGGCTGCCCACGCCCAGGGCCCCCTCCTGCAAGCGGTAAAACTCCGAGTGAGTTGTGGCACTCACGATCTGGCGCGAGACGGGATCGAGTCCGATGTGCACGTCGTAGAGGTCCTTGATTCGCACCACCTCGACCTCGGTCCCCTGATAGCTGGGAAACGGCTCGGGCCAGAACTGGGCGAAGAGACGGCCGGCCGGGGTGCCCATGACCACTCCACCCAGCGCGACCCCGGGCACGACCACCCCGTTCATCTGCACCATCCGACGCGGATTGGCATTCTCCATGCGCTCGCGCAGGGCACGCTGCGCTTCCAGCTCGCGCTGCTCGGTATCCAGCGAGGTCAGCCAGCGGCGCGCATCGGGGGGATACTCAAGGCTGGGGGCCAGATCGATCGCTCGCGATAAGAGAGCGTGGGCCCGCGAGCCCGGGTGCCGCTCGGGCTCACGAAAATGCAGTAAGACCAGGGCCAGGTGGACGGCCGCCTGGGTGTCCTCGGGGTTTCGCAAAACGTAAGACTCCATGCGCTGGATGCCGGCCTCGGGATTGCTCGGGTCGATGTTGCGAAGGGCCGCCTCACGACTCTCCATAGGAAGCAGGACTGCCAGTCTCTTGACCAGGACGTAGCGGCCGTCGCGGTCTTCCACCAGCGAGCCCCCCATCCCGACCCCAGCCGGGCCCAACTTGTCTCGCAGGGCCAGCGGGGCCAGCAACGGGTCGAACATGACCTCCAGATCGAGCGGCTGGCCCCCCGGGGCCCGGGCCACGTCCAGGACCAGGTAGTAACGACCACGCCTGACCTCGCCCCGAGCCCGGGCCACCGTCAGGCCATCATCAGGAGTGGACAAGATGGCCTCGATGGGAGCTCCTTCGGGCAAATTGGAGCGACCCTCGATGGTCAGGGTGCGGTTGGAATCGTTGGTCAACTGGACGGAAAGATCATAACGGTGAACCGGGGTGATGGTGCACCCGGTCAACAGCCACAACAGAAGCATCCAGCGTCTGGCCACGACAGATAGTTTCCGTAAGCTCGGGGTAAGCCCCTCTCAGCCCCGCAGGTCGGCAATGGCGCGGGCATAATCGGACTGACCGAAGATGGCGGTAGCGGCGATCAGGACATTGGCGCCGGCATCGCGGCAGGCCGGGGCGGTCTGAGGCGCAACCCCTCCGTCCACCCCGATGTCGATGGGGCGATCGGCCACCAGCTCGCGCACGCGACGCACCTTGGCCATGACCGCCGGCAGGAACCGCTGGCCCGAGAAGCCAGGGTTGACGGTCATGAGCAACACGTGATCGAGGTCATCGAGCACATACTCGAGAAAGTCCACCGGAGTGGCCGGATTGACCGCCACGCCCGCCCGCATGCCGGCTTCTCGAATCTGGGCCAGCACCCGCTGCAGGTGGACACAGGCCTCGACGTGCACCGTCAGAAGCTGGGCTCCGGCCTGGGCAAAGGGCTCCACGAAACGACCAGGATCAGCCACCATGGCGTGCACGTCAAAGGGTTTATCGGTCACCGGCCGCAGGGCCTTGACCAGAACGGCTCCAAAGGTCAGGTTGGGCACGAACGCCCCGTCCATCACATCGAGGTGGATCACGTCCGCCCCGGCCGCATCGACAGCCTGAACCTCTTCGCCCATGCGGGCAAAGTCGGCTGACAGGATGGAGGCGGATACTTGCAGCGTCCTCAAAGCTTCTCGCGCTTGGTCAGCTTGTCGTTGATGTAGACCTCGACCTCCGAGCCGGGCAGCCCGGAAACCAGCAGTTTCATGGTGTCTCCCGAGGCCTGTCGCCCATCGAAAACCGTGTCGGTGCCCACGCCGTTGTTCAAGAGCACGCTGACCCGCTGGGCGTCGGCCCCGGTGGGCACGTCGATGGCCAGTTGCCGGGAGCGATAGGCGCGACCTTCAGGCGGGCCAGCGCTGACCTCGAATTCGACCGGAGTGCGAGCCGACACCTTGCTCCCCGCCGGGGGTCCCTGCTCGATCACCTCGCCCCGAGCCGCAACCTGGTGAAACTTCCAGGTGATGCCACCCATCTGCAGGTCGGCCTTGGCCAGCGCCGTGCCCACGGTGTAGATCGGCTTGCCCTTCAGGTTGGGCACCGGGGTCATGGCTTCAGGACCACCGCCCTTTTGCATCTTGATGTCCACCGTGGTGCCCTTCTTCACCTTTTTGCCAGGAGCAGGCTCTTGCTTGAGAACCTCCTCGGGCTTCTCGGGGTCCGGCTTGCTCCAGGTGACCTTCCCAAGCTTCAGGGCGTTGTTGGCCAGCTCGATCTCGACCTCGCGCAGCGACTTGCCCAGCAGGTCAGGAACCTCCATCAGCTCCGGCCCAAGGCTTACCACCACGAGAATCTCGTTCCCCTCGCGCACCTTACGCTTGGGAGCCGGGTTCTGGGAGATGATCTCCTTCTCGGGCTTGCCCGTGTAGCGGGACTCGTGAACCTGCAGGCGCAAGCCGAGCTTGGCCAGCATTTCGTTGGCCTCCTCGACGGTTTTGCCGGTAATGACCGGCACCTCGACCTCCTCGGGGAGTTTGAAGTAGCTTTCGTAAATGGTCCAGCCGTAGATGAGCGAGAAGACCAGCGTGATGCCAATAGCCAGCACCAGGGCGATGGTCTTCAACGTTCCTACGGCAAACTCGGCCGGGGTCTCTTTCTCGAAAGGGATGCGTGGATCGAGCAACGGCCCCTGCTCGGCACCCCCCGAGGGCTGTTTCGGCTCGCTAGCCAAGATCAATCCTCCGGTTCAGGCAACTGTGAATGGACATTCTCCCTGTTGATGCGGTCTCCTGGCAGGAGCTTTGAATTTCTTTCACCTGGGGACCCAGGGCGGCGCGGGCGAGGCCGGTGAGGGCTCAACTGGCGTCAGGACGGGATCGGGAGTGGGCAGCGGGGCGCTCGGGTCGGAGACGTAGAGGTGCACCTGGGTGCCCGGCGACACCTCCATGCCCGAGTCGGGCTCCTGTCCAACCACCTCGCCCTCCGGGGCGGCCGAGTTGATTCGGCGCGTCTCCCCCAGTTTCAATCCGAGCTCCTCGAGCTGGTTGCGAGCATCGTCCTCGCCCAGACCGCTGAGGTTGGGAACCACCACGCTGGGGTTGGTCTTGACCGTCACCGTGCTGCCTTTGAGCAGATCCCCGGGCAACGGATCCTGGAAAACCACCGAATCCTGGGGACTGCTCGGGCCTTCCACGACCAGCTTGAGGCCCGATCGGCGCGCGATCTCCTCGGCTTCCTTGAGCGATTTTCCCTCCAGGTCAGGGGCTGTCATTCCCAGGGAGCCGGCCGAGAGGATGACGGAGACCTTGCGGCCTTTCACAGCCAGGGTCCCGGGCGAAGGGAGCTGCTCGAGGATCGTATCTTCGGGCGCGCTGGCGTCCTGGCGGGTCCCCCCCACTACCAGGTTCATCTCCAGGCTCTTGAGCAGAAGCTCAGCCTCCTGTCGGCTCATGCCGACCAGGTTGGGAACGGCCGTTTTGGCGGCCCCCGTTGAGATAAACACTTTCACCTGGCTGCCGCGGGCGAGCTCTTCCCCGGCCATCGGGTCCTGACGAATCACCCGGCCGCCCGGCACCGTGGCGCTTTCCTCGCGTTCGAGCAGCACGCGAAAGCCCAGGGTCTCGAGCGCCTCGACAGCTTGCGGCTCGGTCTTCCCGGCCAGGTCGGGCACAGCGACCCTGTCGGGCGCCTGGCTCACCACCACCCGCACGAAGTCGCCCTGCTTGCGCAGCTCGCCCGGGGTCGGATCCTGCTCGAGCACGCTATCCTTCTCGGCCGCGGCATCGGGGCGACGCTCGGACACCTCCAGCCGCAAGCCGAGGGCCTCGGCCTTCTGGCGGGCGGCCCTGAGCTCGAGCCCGACCAGATCAGGCACCACCACGCTGGGAGGTGGCATCAGCAGCATTCCGATCAGAACCGATACGACCGCCAGCAGGGCCAGCGTGCCAAGAATGTAGGGTGTTCGCGAGGGTGCCGCGGCGCGAGGCTCGACGGGTGGGCGGACAGCCGGCTGGCGCACCCGGGTGTGCTCGAGAATGGGCCCGGGCACGGGGGCCGAGCCCTCCTGGAGGGCCCGGGCCATCTCGCTGGCCGAGTTGAAGCGGTCCTCGGGACGCTTGGCCAGGGCACGCAGGATGACCTGATCGAGCCCGGGAGGGACGGCAGGATTGATCTGCGAGGCGCTGGGAGGGCTCTCCTGGATGTGCTTGAGGGCCACCTGCACCGGGGTATCGCCGGTAAAGGGCAGCCGGCCGGTCAGCATCTCGAACAACAGCACGCCGGCGGCGTAGAGGTCGGTGGGCGGGCCCGAGTCCTTCCCCTGAGCTTGCTCGGGAGACATGTAGCTGACCGAGCCGAGCATCTCGCCCGTCCGGGTCAGGGTATGATCACCCAGGGCCTGAGCCACGCCGAAATCCGAAACGCGAGCTGTGCCGTGGGCGTCCAGCAAGACGTTGCGAGCCGACAGGTCGCGATGGACGACCCCGTTGGAATGAGCGCACTCGAGAGCCGAGAGTACCTGGACCATCATGGCCACCGCCTGGGGAGGAGGCAGAGGGCCCCGCTGCAAGCGCTGGCGCAGATCCTCGCCGGGCACGAGCTCCATGATCAAGAAGGGCTCGTCGGGCTCGTCGGAGGAGTCGTAGACCTGAACGATGTTGGGATGATTGAGCTTGGCGGCGCTCTTTCCCTCGCGCACGAATCGCAGCCGCGCGTCCTGGTCGCGAGCGATCTCAGGGCGGGGGATCTTGATGGCGACCTCGCGTCCGAGCTTGAGATCGCGACCACGATAGACCTGGGACATCCCGCCCTCACCGAGCAGGCCCAGAACTTCATATCGACCGCCCAGACGGCGCGGCTCCTGGTTTTCGCCAGCCATGGCGGCGCCATGTTCTGATCTCGAGTGCTGAGTCCTCCTGTTGTAAGGTCCGCACACTTCTTGCCCGACCAAGGAAGGGGGAGAGGCTCCCTCGGTCAAACAGGGGGGCGGGGGAAGGACCCGGCGCGTACGGGTCGCGATCAGGCTTGTGTTTGGAGTAGCGCAGTGGCAGGGAGGTTCCCGGCAGGTCCCGAACTTACTCAGCGGGGGAGAATGGCCAGCATTCTTCCTCTTCTGTGCACCATGAAACTGGGCGGGCAGGCCCCCGCCTCTGGAAGGGAGATACGGTGACTCCCAAGTTTGGCTCTGGAAATCAGCAGCACAAGCCGCAGCTGCCCGCCAAAGGCACGGGTGGCTCTGGCCAGACGCCCACCGAAGGTGGGAAGCACGGCGCTGCAACCTCCGGTCTGGTCCGAAAGGATGTTCCCTCGAAGAACCCCATGGCCGTCGAGGAGGGCGATAAGCCCATTTTCGGCGACATCCCCAAGGAGAATCTCGAGGAAGCCCTGGCCGAGGTAGACGCGGCGCTCGAGCAAAACCCCGACGACAAAGAACTCCACATCCGCAAGTATCGCATCCTCCGTAAGTCCAACGACCGCCCCGCGATGCGCGCCGCTCTGCAACAGGCGGCTCGGGTCTGCGGCGACTCCTTCTTCGGCGTCAAGCTGGCCGAGGCGCTGGAAGAGGAAGGCTCTTTCACCAAGGCTCTCGAGTGGCGTCGGTGGGTGGCTCAGTTCACCCCCGAGGACCCCGAGACGATCCGCCGCCTGGCGGCCACGGCCGTGCGGGCCGGGGCCCTGAAGACGGCCGAAGTGTCCTACACCAAGTTGCTCGAGCTTCGTCAATCCGACGAAGCGCCGCTGGGGGGCACGTTCTACGAGGAGATGCTGGGCAAGGGACTGGAGACCGAGAAACGCATCCAGCTCCACCAGATGGGCATCCGGCTGTTGGCCAAGGCGCTCGAGACCCGGGCCGACTCCCCTGCCCTGCTCGATTCGGCGGCTCGACTGAGCTACCGGGTCAAGGACATGGACGCCGCTCGACTGTTCTTCGAGCGCTCCTTGAAGACCAACACCGATCACAAGAACGCCCGCCAGTGGAAGGTCGAGCTGCTGCGGGTCTACTCCAACAAGGGCATGGTCAAGGAATGGCGTGCCCTCAACGACAGCATGATCGCCGAGTTGAAGGAGTACGTCAAAACCTATCGCGGCGACACGCGAGCCTGGCAGATTCTCACCGGCCAGTTGATCCAAGCGGGTGAGTTCGACGAGGCCATTCACTACCTCAAGGAAGCCCTGCTTTCCGACTCCAAGAACGCCCAGGCCCTGTGGGAGCTGGGTCGACTCTACGTGCGCATGGGCCGCTCCCAGGACGCGGTGGACTACTACGAAGAAATCATCAACGATCCCAACGAGAAGAAGTCGGTGCGGCGAGCCATCGAGCGCGCCCTGGCCGATCTGTTCTTCAAGCTCGGTCGCTATCGCGAGGCTCTGGCCATCTACGATCGCGATCCCGAGGGCAACCTGCGCATGATTGCGCCCATCTACGAAGCCGTGGGGGATCTCGCCGAAGCTGAGAAATTGTATATCAAATCGGTCAAACAGGCGCCACGCGACGCGCGCTGCCACCTGGGTCTGGCCGAGTTCAAAGTCCGGCAGGAAGACTGGACCACGGCCGCCGAGGCCGGGCGTGAAGGCTTGCGCTGCAGCTACGCCAACGAGGAAGTTCACTCCAACCTGGCGGTCGCACTGGCGACCGCCCAGATGAAGATGGGTCAGGTCGAGGAAGCCTTCAAAACCATGGAGGAGATCTGCGAGGCCTACCCCGACTCGATTCACCAGGTGTTCCGCAAGGTCAAGCTCATGGTGCGCCTGGGACGGAAAGAGGAAGCTCTGGAGCTGGCCGAGGAGGTACGCACCCAGGCCGAGCATCAGACGGGCTGTGCCCCGGCCTCGTCGGCTCTGTGGAGCCTGTTGGGCGACTGCTGCTCGCTGCTGGGCAACATCGGCGCGGCCGAGGAGGCCTATACCAACGCTCTGCGCTACGACTTCATGGACTCGGTGGCGGTGCGCGGCCTGGGGATGGTGGCCGAGAAGCGCAACGACCTGCGCCGAGCGCTCGAGCTCTATCAGCGCTTCGTGGTGCTCGATCCCCTCAACCTGGCGGTCCCCACCATCAAGGGACGGATCGAAGAACTGGTCGAAAAGGTCGGGCCTCTGCCCGTCCCCGAGACGGCCGAGGAAGCCGCCGATACGATGAACTCTCAGGAAGACACCTGGGCCCCACCGCCCCGGCCCGAGACGCCCGAGCCGGCGCCGGCGCCCCCGCCAGCGCCCAAGCCCAGGCCTCAGCCTCCCCCGCCGCCCGAAAGCGCTTCGCCCGAGGGATGGATGGGTACCGGCGAGGTGGACTGGTACCAACAGTAAGCAGGAGACGGGAGCAATCCCGTCTCCTTCTCTTACAGGGCAAGCTCCCGGGGCGGGCGAAGCGAGCCTGGCATGGCCCTGCAACCCGACGCCGCCGAGCGCATCCAGGAGATCGAAAAACGCCTCAAGGACGAGCCCAAGAACGCCGAGCTGGCCGTGACGTTGGGGGAAGCGTACCTCCGCATCGATCGGGTCGAGGATGCGGCCGCCGCTTACGCTCGCTCGGCCGAGCTCGACCCGCGCTCGGAGCTCAAGTCTCTTTACTGGGAGTGGCTGGGCGGCGTGCGCGAGGCCCGCGGTGAGCTGGAGGAGGCGCTGGAGGCCTACTTCAACTGGGCCGAGGCCGAGCCGGCCGGGGTAGAGCCGCTCGATCGGGTGGGCACCTTGCTGGTGCGCCTGCAGCGCTGGACCGACATCGTCTTGCTCCGTCCCCACTACCTGCGCCGGCGCGAGCAGCAGAGCGGCTCGGACCCGCGTCTGAGCGAATCGCTGGCCCTCTACGGATTCGTGCTCGACCAGCTGGGCAGCCCGGAGGAGACCACCCCCCTGGAGCGCACCTACGGCGCCCTCGAGGAGGATGCACGCAGCGTCTCCATGCGCTATCTGCTGGGGGTGCTCTTCTACCGCACCGAGCACCTGGAGGCGGCCCGGGCCGAGTTCGAGCGCGTGCTGGAGCTGGATGTGGACGGCACCTGGCGCGAGGATCGCTTCTCGCTGCAGTGGGACGCCTCGGCCGCGCGCCTCATGCTGGCCCGTATCGCTCGTCTGCAGGGCGACCCGGAGGAAGCCTTGAGCCAGCTCTCCGAGTCGCTCAAGACTCGTGACGACGACGCCGAGCGACTCGAGGAGGTCGCCTCGCTCCTGCTCGATTATCGCCGCTATCAAGAGGCTCTGAGGATTCTGCCCGAGTTGGGCGAGCAGGCCCCGGGCTGGGTGCACTCCTACCAGGCCGAAAGCCTGTTGGGCCTGGGCCGGATCCGGGAGGCCGAGGCAGCCTTCTTGAGCCAGCTCGAGAGCCCCGCGGAGGAGGAAGACGAGCCTGAGCGGGCCGTCGAGGCCGGCAACGGAAAGCACCAGACGGCGCTGGCCCGAGCCGAGGAGGAGTTTGCCCGAGGCAAACCGGCGGCCGCGCTGAAGATCTTCACCCGCCTGTTGGAAGGAGGGCCGGTCTGGCCAGCCCTGTGGGGCGAGGCTCGCTGCCTGGCCGAGCTGGAGCGCTGGCCCCAGGCGCTGGAAAGCCTGGAGAAGTTGCTGGCCCTGCGACCCGGCCTGGAAGAGGGTTGGAGCTTGCTGGCCGAAGCCGCCCGCCATACCGGCCAGCCCCGCCTGACCACCCTGGCCCGGGTGCAGCGCGAGCGTCTGCGGTCCGAGCCGGAAGTCTCGCCGGGCCTGGTTTACCCGGTCGGATCCGAGCGCGTGGTCGGCTTCCTGGTGCAGGCTCGCTCGCTGCCTGGCCGGGGCGAGCTGATCGTGACCGGAGAAGGGGGCAAGCTGGCTGGAGAGCTTGCCCGCCTGGCGCTCTCGCTGCTGCAGATCCGCTTTGACGAGCTGGGGCTGGACGATCCCACCTATCGGGTCCTGCACCTGCACATTTCGGCACTCTACCCCAGACTGGACGAGCCCGCCAAGGGCGACGAGAAGGACGAAAAACCCAGTCTTCGCGAGGATGCCGGTGGCGCGGTCATGGCCGCCCTGGCCATGGCGCTGCAAAATCAGGACCCGGCGCCCGGTCAGGTGGTGCTGGGCCGCATCGACCTGGAGGGACGGCTCTCAGGGCCGGTGGACGCGGGAGGCTCGCTGGCCCAGCTCTCCAGCGAGGGGTTCCCCTATCGACGGCTTCTCTTGCCGCGTACCAGCGCTTCCGAGCTGCTGCGCCTGCCACCCGCCCTCTGGCTGTTGCCGGAGGTCACCCTTGTGGAACGGGTGGAGGACCTGCTCGACGGCATCGCGCGCCAGCTTCCGGAGGACGGCTAGATGTACTTTCAGGCGCACGACGTGGTGCAGGCCCTGGCCCTGGCCCGCAAAGCCTGCCTGGCCATGGGTCACGCCTATCTCTGCCCCGAGCACCTCCTGATCGGGCTGGCTGAGGAGGACAGCGGCGAAGGCGGGCGTTTCCTGCGCCGACGGGGCATCACCGCCAGCAAGGTGAAGAAAGCCGTCCTCACCCTGGTGGGTAAAGGCAAGGGGAGCGTGGAAGAGGACTGGGTGCCCCCGCCCAGCCTGCGGGCCCTGGGGGCGCTGCGGCTGGCCGAAGACATGGCCTCGAGCTACTCGCGGCCGGTCAACTCGATCTACCTGCTCTGGGCCGTGCTGCAAGATCGAGACAGCGATGCCGCCAGCCTGCTGTTGAGCCGGGGGGCCGACCTGGTGAGCTGGTCGGCGGCCCTGGAAGAGCTGATGGGTGAGCCCACCCGTCGTCGTCCGCGCGTCTTTTCGCTGGCCTCCGGGCCCGAGCGTCCCGGCCAGTTGGCCGAGGCCAAGCGCTGGCGTGAGCGGCTGAAGGCTTCGGCCCAGACCTTGAAAGACAAGATCATCGGCCAGGACGCCGCCGTGGACCGGGTGGCCGCGGCCCTGGTGCGCTCGTGGGCGGGCCTCTCGGAGGCTGGTCGCCCGCTGGCCAGCTTTCTCTTCGCCGGCCCACGCGGGGCCGGCAAGACCACCCTGGCCGTCAGCCTGGCCGAGTTCTTGTTCAACGACCCCGAGCGGCTCATCCGCCTGAACCTGGACGAGTTCTCCGACGAGCTGCGGGCCATGCGGCTGGCCGGCCACGCCGGCGGCTCGCCCCAGGAGCAAGAGGGCGTGCTCACCATGCTGGCCCAGGAGTATCCCTACTCGGTCCTCTACCTCGAAGACGCCGACCGCGCCCATCCGCGGGCCCTGGACGTGATCCACCAGATCCTGGCCCGAGGACACGTGATCGACGGACGCGGGCAGCGGGTGGAATTTCGCGACAACGTCGTGATCCTTTCGGTGGTGGTGGACGCCGACATGTTCGAGCGCGAGCAACCGGTGGGCTTTCGCCTCTCCGACCGCCATCGGCTCTCGGCTCAGGACAAGCTCGAGCGCGCTCTGTTGCCCGAGCTCGAGCGAGCCCTCAGCTCAGAAGCCCTCGAGCAGGTGGACGACGTGGTGCTCTTCCCACCCCTGGGCCGCTCGGACATGGCCGAGCTGGTGGAGAAATGGACCAACGACCTGGCCCGCCACCTCAAGCAGCGCCGCGGGGTCAAAGTGACAGTCCGGCCGGAGGTGCACGAGTTCTTGATCGGCAAGGCCGAGGGGGGTCCCGAGGGTGCGGGCACCCTGCGCCGCCTGTTCACCCGCGAGGTGGAGAACAGGCTGGCCCACGCCATGCTCGAGGAGCAGTACCACGAGGGCGACTGGGTGGAGGTGCAGACCGAGAAAGGCGAGCTGGTGGTGCGCCAGAAGAAGCGCACGCCCGCGAGGCGGGCGACCGGAAAGAGCTGACCGAAGGTCCGCTCGGAGCGAGCACGAATCTCCTCGATCGTGAGAAAGCTCGCTGTTGCTCTACTGCTTTTGTTGCTGCTGCCGGCGCTGGCTGATGACGCCAAGAGCCTGGCTACGATGAAGAAAGCCTACGCGACCGTGCTGGCCTCCGAGAAGAAGGCCCTGGGCGTCAAGAAACCGGCCGGAACGTCTCCCTCCGAAATCGCCCAGATCGAGCGCGATGACGTTTTCCTCGAGGGGCTGAAGAAAGAGCTCTACCAGGTCCAGAAAGGCCTGGGCCCCGAGCCCGACAAGCAAGAGCTGAAGGTGGTCCACAGCAAGCTGCGTGAGCTGATCGGCTACGAGCTGGACTGGATGTCACGCGAGCAAAATTACCTGGCTACCGGCCCCAGGGGCAATCCGCAAGCTGTGCGCCGCTCGGCCGACCAGGCTTACGCCGAGTACAAGACCCGGCGCGACGAGTTGGCCCCTCAGCTCAAGAAGTAGGGCGCTCTTCCTTGCTCGGGGGCGAGGGGGGGGTCAGGCCCACCATGCTCAGGAAATCGGGCAGTTTCAGCTTGCCCTGCTGGGCCATCTTGCAGACCCCGGCGGCCACCGTAAAGCCGATGGTCAGCGCAAGCCCGGCCTTGCCCATGGCCTCGAACGCCTCGCCCAGAGCCTGCCAGTCATCGGGGCGACGGGCGGCCAGGGCGGAGTTTTCGCGGTTGGCGAGCTGTCCTCCAGAATCGTCGACCGCTCCTGTCATCGCTGAATCCATCCTGAGCTATTTCTCTTTCTTGTCCTTCTTGTCCTCGGGCGGCGGCTCGGGGGGTTTGGGTTTGGTGGGGGCCCAGATGAAGATGCTCTTGGGTCCGCGCAGCAGGTTGTTGGGATTGCGACCGGGCTGGTATTCCAGCCAGCCGGCCCCGGTGGGATCGTCGATGCGCACGATCCGATCGTTGCCGGAATCGGCGATGTAGATGCGGCCCTGGCTGTCGAGGGCCAGGCCCTCGGGACGCATGAAACGGCCGAGACCCGAGCCGTAGCTGCCGATCTCGCGGGTGGCCCGGCCGGCCGCGTTGTCGGTGGCGGTCAGGCGGTTGGAGCTGGAATCGATGGAGAGAATGCGGTTCTTGCGCAGCACTGCCTGGCGCGGCTGATAGCCGGTCGGGCGCAGACCCACCCCCTGGTAGGCCTCCCACTCCTTGGGCTTCTGGTCGGTGCCGGGCGCAATCATGACCACCGAACCGCCAGGCGGGTACTCGCCGCAGCAGACGAAAAGCCGCCCGGTGTCATCGAACCAGAGCTTGCCCGGCTGCTTGAGCATGGGGTCGGTGATGGTGCGGATCGGGTCACCCTGCCCGTCCTTGTAGACCACCAGCTGGTTGGCCCCGGTCTCCGAGACGAAAACCTCGTCGCCCCACACAGCGACGCCTTCAGGCTTGTTCAGGTCTTTCAGCTCGGTCCACACGGGCAAGCCCTCTTCTGGCTTGAGGTCGAGCTTGACGATCCGATCGTTTCCTCTGTCGGCTACGTAGAGATAGCGATCTTGATCCACCCAAACCTGGCCCGGATCGAGGAACTTGCCTGGGCCGCGCCCGGCTCCTCCCAGCCCCTTCAGGTTCGTACCCTTGAGGTCGTCCATGATCACGATGCGACCGTTCTCGCTGTCTGAGACGTAAATCTTGAAGGGCGAGGCGCTGGGGCTGGGCGACGGGGTCGGAGTGGAGACTGGCTCGGGTGAAGGTGAAGGCGACGGCGACGGGCTGGCATCCGCATCAGGGCTCGGGCTCGCATCAAGGCTCGGGCTCGCGCCGGGGCTCGGACTCGCATCGCCCGCAGACGGCTCCTGGGCTGTCAATCCGAGGGTCAGAAAGAGCAGCGTGACGAGCAGGGTAAAAGTGAGGGAAAGGGCTCTATGTCTCATGAGTTCTGGGGGGAAGGTCTTCTTGTCCACACCCTGGAACCCTGCCCTGGTCATGGAAGTTTTGCATCGCCTTCAAGAACGAGCCCGCGCAAACCCTCGATTTATCTTGCTTCCCGAGGGAGAGGACGAACGTGTGCTCCAGGCCGCTCGCTGGATCGCCGAGCGGGGCCTGGCCCGGGTGGGCGTGCTGGGTCGACCGGAAGCTCTGGCCCAGCGGGCCTCCCGAGCTGGAATCGAGTTGACCGGGGTGGAGCTGATCGACCCCAAAGGGCATCCCGATCGGGCCCGCTACGTGAGGGAGTATTTTCAATCTCGTCGCCACCGCGGCCTGACCGAGATGGAGGCCGAAAAGGCCCTGGAAGATCCGCTCTACTTCGCCAACATGATGGTGCGCCTGGGCGAGGCCGACGGCACTGTGGCCGGGGCCACCAACACCACCGCCCACACCGTGCGCTCGGCCCTCCTCTGCCTGGGCCTGAAGGCCGGCATCAAGACCGTCTCGAGCTTCTTTCTCATGGTGCTCCGGGATGGCACTCCCCTGCTCTTCGCCGATTGCGGGGTGGTGGTCAACCCCACCGCTCCCCAACTGGCCGAGATCGCCTCCTGCACGGCCGATACCTGTCGCGCCTTCCTGGAGGTGGAGCCCAAAGTGGCCATGCTGAGCTTCTCCACCAAGGGCAGCGCCAAAGACCCGCTGGTGGACAAGGTGGTGGAGGCGGTTCGCACGCTGCAGGCGCGCCGCCCCGAGCTGGCGGTGGACGGGGAGCTGCAACTCGACGCCGCCCTGGTGCCCTCGGTGGGGCAGAGCAAGGCCCCCGGCTCGCCCGTGGCCGGACAGGCCAACGTGCTCATCTTCCCCGACCTGCAATCGGGCAACATCGGCTACAAGCTGGTCGAGAGGCTGGCCGGAGCCACCGCCATCGGGCCCATCCTGCAAGGGCTGGAGCAGCCCTCCAACGACCTGTCGCGAGGCTGCAAGGCCGAAGACATCGTGCAGGCCACCGTGATCACGGCCGTGCAGGCCCAGCAGCGAAGCTCGACCTCGGTCGCGTAGTTGAGCGTTCCGTGCTGAAGGCTTCGGGGGCGCCTCTCTCCAGGTCTGTACTTCAGTCTTCCTTGTCCGCGGTCAGCTTGCCGATGTCGTCGAAGCGAATGGCTTTGAACGTCTTGCCGTCCCAGAAGAGCACCGCCTCCGCCTCCTGAAAGCTGAAGGCCCAGCACTGCTCGGGGTCGACGCCGGCCTTCTTGGCAAAGTGATCGGCCCGGTCCTCGAAGATCTCGCGGGCGGTCCCGAAGCTGCCCAGTTTGCCGAGCTTCTCCACCCCGCTGACCGAGATCTCCCCTCGCTCGAGCGACTTCTGCAACTCGGGGCCGATCTCTTCGGGAGGCATTCCCGCGGGGATCATCACCAGGACACTGGCCTCCTCGACCTTCCCGGCCTCGATGGCCCGGGCCAGAGCCATCAGGACACTCAGGGCCGCCTCCTTGCTTGGAGCCGCCTCGCTGGTCGGAGCCGAAGCCGAAGGAGACGATGTTGGCGTCGGGCTGTCGGTCGGGGGTGCAGGAGTGGAGCAGCCGCAGGCCAGGATGAACATCCCGGCAAGCAGCCTCAAAGCGATCTTGTTCAGCATGGGGCAGGCCTTCGAGCCGGAAAAGGTTACAGTCCTGTTTCCAACTTTTTTCAGTTGCCCACGGCATACTTGCTTTGAACAGATAGATCCATTTGTCTGGAAGGAAGGACGAGAGACGATGACCGTGCAGACCCTGACCGCGGCCACCCAATCCTTTGTAGCTCGACCCCAGAGCGCATGCGGCTCATGCCCATCCCACCGGGACGAGGTCGAGATCGGTGGCCAGCGGCCGGCTCAGAACCTGAAGCAGCAGTTGCTGACTGCGGTTCAGGGCGAGCCCCACCTGGCCACCACCACCCTCACCCCCGACCAGGTGGCCAACCCGGAAGCCCTGGCAGCCACCACCAACGTTTTGATCGAGCAAATGGATCGGTTCCCGACCTTCAAAGCCGTGGTCGGAGTCATGCCGGCCGAGGGCGACAAGACGAAGACTCTGGTCATCAGCCGCCCCGATGCGGTCAACGCCGCCAGCCTGGAAGGTGCCTACGAGGTCAACCAGCGCTTCGGGTCCAGCGATCTCATCAAGGAGATGGCCGGCAAGTATCCCGTCAGCTATGAGAAGGTTCAGCAGGTCGACTCGCAGGGCCGAGCCCACGTGCTGCGCCTTCCCGGCGCCCTGGACGAGGCCGACGTGGCCCAGGCGCTGGATGAGGGCCGTACCCAGAACCAGTACGAGCAACTCGAGGCGCTGGTCAAGGGACTGCCCCAGGGCGAGCGAGTCGTGATCCTGGTGGGCGGACCCTCGGCGGCCGGCAAGTCCACCCTGATCCGCGAGATCCAGAAGTTTGCTGGCGATCGCCCGGTGACCACCGTGATGGGCGACATGTACTTCAAGGACGTCGACCAGCCCGGCTATCCGCAGGCCGCAGACGGCTCCTACTACTGGGATCACGCCGACTTCATGGATATGCAGAAGCTCAAGGAAGACCTGAGCACCCTGGTGCAGACCGGGGCGGCCGACCTGCCCGTTTATAACTTCCAGGACATCCGCCCGGGCGGCTGGCGCATGGAAGGCGTGAAAGTGACGGGCTTTCGTGAGGAGAAGCCCAACCATGTGGAGGTGGGCTCGGACAGCATCATCGTGCTCGACAGCATCCACGCCACCAACCCGGCCGTGGTGGAGCACTTCGAGAAGCTGGGCCTGCCCTACAAGGCGGTCTACCTCGACAGCCCCAGCGCCGACGACCGCCTGCTGCGCCGCCTGGTGCGCGACTACGAGGAGCGCGGCGGCCGCACCCCGGCCGAAACCTTCAAGATCTGGGACCTGACCACGTTCCGAGGCGAGACCGAGTTCATCCGGCCCACCATCCTGGATCTCGATCCCGCTCGCGACGTGTTCCTGGTCGCCAAGTTCCCCAAAGACCTGGGCCTGGGTCGCGAGGAGCTGGTTGCCCGCGCCGACGCGATGGCCAATTACGGCGTACAGCCGAGCTATCCAGCCTTCTCCACCAGGCCCGAGGCCATGGGCGCCTTCGCCAAGTCGGAGGAAGCTCGCTACCAGAGCATTCTGAACGATCCGGCCGCCAAGGCCGAAGATCGAGCCCACGCCGAAAAGGGCTTGAAGCTCTTGCGCCAGGCTCCCGGCTACCAGAAAAAGAAGTGAGAGTAAGGCGAGGCCCTCGGTGAGGGCCTACCATGACAAAGGCCCCCGTCATCTGGCGGGGGCCTTTTTCTTGGCTCCGGAGGTAGGGTTCGAACCTACGGCCAACCGGTTAACAGCCGGTTGCTCTACCACTGAGCTACTCCGGAATGTCCCGCATTATAGCATGGCTCCCCGGGCTGATCAAGGTTTTTTCAGTCCCTTGCCCTAGAATGGCCAGTATGCAGATCCGCCCACTGGCCGCCGGCCTACCACTATTTCCCGGCCCTCCCCAGTCCGCCTCCCAGAACCCGGTGGACAGCTACTCCCCGAGCCCACCGGCAGCGCCAGCCCTGAGCCAGGTGCTCAAACCGATCAGCAACACCCAGGTGGAGCAATATCGCGCTCAGCTACCGGCGACCACGGTGGCCGCTCCGGCGGTTGGCCCGGACGGCTCGCTCTACTGCGTGCACGAACAGGGCCTGACCATCCTGGGTCCGGACGGGGTCGAGAAAGGCAGCTTCTTCCTGCGCGACGGCTCCCACAAAAGCCCGGTGGTGCGGCCGGACGGCTCGGTACTGCTGACCTCACGTCATGGGCTCTACTGTGTCGACGCCACCGGCCATGAGCTCTTCTTTCGCGAGCTGGGCAAGCCCGGGGTGGCTCCGGCTCTGGGACCGCAAGGCCAGATCTACTTCGGCGAGCACACCGGCCACCTGCACTGCCTGGACGAGCAGGGAAACCCTCTCTGGGTGTACGAAACCGAGCGCCAGAGACGCGACGGCGGCTGGCCCGGACACATCAACGGCGAGCTGGCGGTGGGCGCTGACGGCACGGTCCTGCTCAACGCCGAGGGCGTGGTCCACGTCGTGGGGCCGGATGGCAAGCTGCGCTTCAAATTGCTCGAAGAAGAGAAGGGACGCAACCTGTCGATCAGCACGGGGCCGGCCTTCGCCAGCGACGGCTCGATCCTGGTCAGCCGCCAGACCAACCGGGTGGAGTGCTACGAGAGCCACGGCAAGCTGCGCTGGAGCAGGTCACTACAGGATTCCGAGCCCGATCTGCTGGGCGCCAAAGCCAACACGACGCCTCGCAGCATGGCAGACCTGGTGGTGGTGGGAGCCGGCTCAGGCCAGCTCACCGCGCTCGACCTGGCTACCGGTGCCCCGCGCTGGCAGCTCGACCTGGAGGCCAACATGGCCGGCGACCGGGTGCAGGTCGGCCCCGACCAGACGCTGTATGCGGCCGGCCAGTACAGCTCGGACGCCCACTGCGTCAGCTCGCAAGGCGAGAGGCTGTGGAGCTTCCGCTTCCCCCAGAAGGCCGACCGCGCCTACATGGCCAGCGCCGACGATCGGGTCTTCATGGTGAGCCAGCAAGGCCAGGTTCACGCGTTGCGCTCGGACACCATTCGTCAGCAGCTGGCCGCCCTGCCCCCCGGCGAAGACCCGTCACGCAACGGCATCCAGCTCTCCGAGCGGGCCGTCATCGTGGGTGGCGTGCGGGTTCGCCGCAAGGGTCACGAGGAGTAGTCGTAGACGGCGTGCGCCCCACGCCGACCGTTCACCAGCTGGGTAAAGCGAAGGTCCACGAACACGCTGGCCAGGGCCAGCGCCCGAGCCCGGCCAACCCCATGCAGGCGCATCAAGAGGTCGAGCATCGGATTGAGCGCCCGCGCCACCGCCTCGTCCAGGTCCTCGGCAAAACCGAGCGTGACCCACCGCTCCCCACGGCGGATGTGCGGGCTTTCGACCCGGGGCTCTTCCACCAGCGCGAGCTCGAGCTCGAGCCGCTCGAAGGGGCACTCGATGGCCGTGCCCGACAGCTCTCCCTCGCCCTGGGCCGCGTGGCCGTCGCCCACCGAGAGAAGCGCCCCTTCCACCAGCACGGGCAGATAGAGCGTGGCCCCCACGGTCAGCTCGGGGCAGTCCATGTTGCCACCCCCCTGGTGGGGGAACCAGCCCTGCAGCGGTTCGGGCCCGGCCACGCCCAGGATGCCCGGGAAGGGCCGCAGGGCCGTGCGGTAGCCGTCCTGGTCCACCCCCTGGTCGCCCTGGAGCTGCCAGCGCACCACGATGCGAGGCTCGTCGGCCACGCCCAGCCTGCGATTGAGGTCCTGGTTGAGAAAGCCCGGACCGCCGCTCAAGGTCCAGCCCCAGCTGCCGGTGCGGATCTCCTTCACGGTGACCGCCAGGGTGTCTCCAGGACGCGCCCCCCGCACTGCCACCGGGCCGTGCATGCACGGCCCCTCCTCGCTCATCGGAAAGCGGGTGCGGCGCTCGTCCATCGGTCCCAGGCCGGCGCCCACGTCCAGCGTGCGAAAGCGAACCGTGTCTCCCGAATCCACGGTCAGGCAGGGGGCTCTATCGGGGCGAAACCAGCCGTGCAGGGTGCCATCTCCGGGCTCCAGGGAGTGTTGCAAGGATCCTCCAAAGTTTGCCAGATTACTCTGGGAGCAAGTCCACTCGAGGAGGTTCCCGATGTCGGCACTGGCTCCCGTCTCCAGCTCGTCCAACCTGCTCAGCGCTCGCTCCCTGACCTCCAGCGCGCCCGCCACCGAATCCGCCAGGCCGGTCTCGGCACCGACCGATAGCGTCTCAGTTTCCGCTCCCCCTCCCGACGAGGTGACCGACCCTGGTGCCGGGGCCCAGGGCGCCCATCTCGACGGCGAGCGCCGGAGCATTCCCCCCGAGGCCGAGGTGACGGTAGACCCCGACACCGGGGCCACCGTGTCCACCTTCGAGGAGGACGGCGACACTTACAGGGTGGAGGAGAGGTGGGACGACGAGGGCTACGTCAGCGTCACGACTTACGAGCAGGACGGGGTGGTCTACACCGAGACCATCGAGCGCGATGGGGAGGGGTGGACCGAGGAGCACCAGGCTCAGACCGGCGAGGTGGTGGCCGTCACCACGACCACCTGCACCTTCGTGGAGGGGGATTTCGAGCAATACTACGATGGAAACATGCCGATCGAGGTGGCCGAGGGTGAGCGGGGACAGACGCGCGAGCTTGTCACCACGATGACGGTGAGCGAGCCGGACGGTCAGGGCGGAACCACGACCACCGAGCTGTCCCGGGCCACCACCTACGAGCAGCAGATATACTCCCTGCAAGAAGGCGACCTCTTGCGCGACCAGGCCAACCCGATCAGGCTCTGGGAGGACGATGAGACCGGGCCCATCGATGAGTCCGCCTCCGGCCAATTTGTCAGCGTGACCACGGTGGAGTCGCAGGGTGAGACCCTGGTCACGGTGGGGGCCGAGAATCGCGCGGTGTGGGTCGACCCCGAGGGTACCCCTCGCTCGATGCGAATCGGCTTCTTCGAAACGCAGGACGCCGAGGGACAGCCGCTTTTCTGGACGACGACCGAGGACATTCGCGGCTTTCCCGAGATCACGCACCGGTTGGCCGAGATGAACCTGGTAGCGAAGGGAGTTCCGGACCTGACCGGAGAGATCGGCCAGCCGGCCGATTATCGCCGCACCAGCGTGGAGAGCAACGCGGGCCCCACGATGACGGTGGAGGAATTCGGAGCCGTCAATGGACAGGAGGGCACGGTCGTCCGCTCGGTCATGCAGAACGGGTATGACGTCGGAGTCAGCCTCCACCGCCCCGACGGGGCGAGCCAGACCTGGATTCCTGGCACCGGCCTGAGCCTGGTCGAGCATCCCGATGGCCGGCTCGATGTGATGTATGGAGACGAGAAGCTGGAGGTCGGGCCGGACGGCCACGTGGTTCTGCACGACGAAGAGCTGGGAACGGTGGAACTGGGCAGCATCGAGTTGCTCGAGGGCGAGACCCTGTTTCAGGCCCTGTTCCGTGAGCTCGCGACAGCCCGCACCGCAGCCGACCTGCCGGGGGTCTGGGCCAAGCTGCCCGATTCATGGCAGGGTCGCCTCAACGGCATCGGCGGGGCCCTGGCGGTGTATGCCTTGCTGCAACGCGACACCTACCGCTCGCTGGATGCGACCACCACCTCGCTGGGGAGCCTGCTGGGCGAGCTGGCCGCCCTGACCGAGCGTGTCCCGGCGCTCAACCGCGGAGTGGGCGCCTTCACCGCCAGCCGCCTGCTGGGGGGAGCCGGAGCGGCCCTGACCGGGGTCGCGGCCGCCTACGCCCTGCATGAAGGAGACTACCGGGGAGCGGCGGTGAACGGCATTGCGGCGGTGGGGAGCGTGGTGGCCCTCTTCAACCCGCTGGCCGGGGCACTGATCATCGGCGGGTCGATCCTGGCCGACATCGTCTGGGGTCTGCTCGAGGAGGGGGTGCCCACCACGCCGGTGCTGGTCTAGGATCGGCCGGGGTCTATAGCTGTGACGCCGGCGGGGCTCAGCCAGCTTAGATTCTTCAACGTCTGCTTGAGGAAAATCCTTCGCCTGCGCGGTCGAGCGCGGGCATGGCGCGAGGGCGAGGCGCGGTTAACGGTCGCAAACAAGGGAAAAACCGGCAGGGCTCAGATGGGCAGGGGCGTGCAGCGGTTGGCCAGCTCCTCAGGTCGCATTGCCTCGGCGATGAGGTGCAACTCTTCGATGAGGGCGCCGAGCGGGTAGTCCTGCTCGGCGTAGATGACACCCGGACACTCAACCCCCTGCGCATACAGGACGTAGGTCAGCGTCAGGAAGCCCTTGTCGTGCGTCACGAGTTACACGCCCCAGCTCGGCCGCCCGCCGCAGCAGCAGGTCGTCGACCAGCCGGGCGCTGCCATCGGCCCGGGACGTCTGCACGTCCAGACCACGGCGGCGCAGTTCTCTGGTCGCGGCGAAAGGAACGTGAACGTCCATCAGGTAGCGGGCAGCCGACTCAGATCAGGCTTGGCGGGCAGCTTTCAGGCGCCGGAGCTTCTGGATGACAGGGTCCTGGTTCTGGCGCTGGCGGAACTCCTCGCTCTCTTCTCTCACGCTGCGAATCTCGGCGTCGATCTCGGCCTGGTGGTCGTGGTAATAGCTGAGCGCGCCATGCACCTGGGCCGGAGTCAGGCCTTCATACTCACGCGCCAGCTCCTCTGGAGTCCCGCTGTACGCCAGGTAGGCCATCACCAGATTCACCACTTTGAATCGCGGCACGTCGGCCAGCACGGGCTGGCCCTGGTCGTCCAGTGCAATGTGCTTGTATTCACTCGTTCTCAGGCTCATCAGCCTCCATCATAGCACGCCGCTCCAGCTCCGCGCGAGATGCGTGGGGTGTAGATCCGATCTCTCGGTAAACTCTCTGTGCCAGTCGTGGCGAAGAAAAGTTGACCTTCATGCAAGGACGGCCTGAATGTCGGTAGGAAGAGAGTGCCCGTCTGCCGCGGTGGTTCGCACCGGCCCGTCATACAGAGTCTCCGTCGACACGGGGTTGTCCCAACGGTGTACCTGTTCACCCCGAGTTCAAGCCGTCCGAGGTCCGGCTCGCCGTCAACGAACGATCGGTTAGTCAGCATTCGATATCCTTCGTCCCGGTGAGAACCGAGCCGACTACTGAAGCGCGAAAGATCAAGCTTCTA
>CAZWUN010000014.1:0-32682 GCA_964637145.1 uncultured Burkholderiales bacterium | reverse complement strand
GAGCGTCCACCTGGCCGACTGGCCGGTGGCCGACCCGTCCCTCTTGAACCCCGACTTGGTCTACGACACGGTGGTGGCCATCAAGGCCGTCTCGGCCGGCCGCTCGGCCCGCACCCAGGCCAGCCTGCGCATCCGCCAGCCGCTGGCCCTGGCCCTGGTGGGAGCCTCCACGACGCGCGACCGCCAGGCGCTGGAGCGGTTCCAGGAGGTGATCAAGGAGGAGCTGAACGTCAAGGAGCTGCGCTTTCTCGACCCGGGGGCTTCCTTCCTCGACTACCAGCTCCGCCCCAACCTGCCCTTGATGGGCAAGAAGTATGGCAAGCAGATCCCGGCCATCAAGGAAGCGCTGGGGAAGGCCGATCCGCGCGAGATCGCTCGCCAGGTGCACGAGGGCCAGTTCGTTCGGCTGACCCCGGAAATCGAGGTGCTGGCCGAGGAGATCCTGGTCGAGGCCCGCAGTCCCGAGGGGTACGCGGCTCAGGAAGAGGGCGGCGTGATCGTGGCTCTCAGCACCGAGCTGACCCCCGAGCTCGAGCTGGAGGGTACCGCGCGCGATCTGATCCGCCAGGTGCAGGAGCTTCGCAAGAAGGCCGATCTGGCCATCACCGACCGCATCAAAGCCTGGATCGCCGGCGCTGACGCAGCGGTCCAGGCCCACCGCGAGACGATCATGGAGCAGACCCTGGCGGTTTCCCTCGAGCTGAGCGAGCCTCCCGCCGAAGCGGTGCAGGCCGAGACCGAGCTGGAGAAGGGCCAGCAGGCGAAGGTGGGCCTGCTGAGGGCGTAGAGGCTTACTAGCAGCTCGACCTCAGCGCGCTCCCACCCCTGCGCGCATCTCCACGTCGATGTCCAGGGCGAGCTGGTTGGCCACCTGGGCCAGCTTGCTCTGCAGGGTCGTCATCGAGATGGAGGCCGGCGCCGAAAGGCGCAGTGTCATCGAGAACATGGGCGTGCCGGTGTGGGCCGCGTGGGTGAGGCTGGAGTCCAGCGCATCCACTGACACGCCCTGCTCGACCAGGGCGTGCACCACGTCGTGCACGATGCCCTCGTGGTCCATTCCCCGGACCTGCACCGTCATGGGAACCAGGTCGTTGGAGGTGCGGCGCGGGGTCGTCAGCTTGGTGGAGAGGACCATATCCAGCTCCTGAGCCACCTCGCCCACCTGAGCCAGCAGGTTCTGGCGTTGATCGGCTGGCACCGAAACCAGCATGACCATGGCGAACTCCCCGCCCAGGACGGCCATGCGCGAGTCTTCCAGGTTGCCCCGGTTGATCTTGATGGCCTGGGATACGCGATCGACCAGGCCGGTCCGGTCCGAGCCGATCATGGACAAAACGAGATACTCTTTCATGCTGGCGGGCTTTCCCCGCTCTCCGGGCGGTGTCCTGTCAGGGCGTGGGCGGGGGCAGGGTCACCCGGCCGCCGGTCTTGAGATACTGCTCGGAGAGCTTGACATCCTCCGGCCCGCGCACCCGGAACAGACTGGACAGATCGCGGTCTACCTTCCGCAGCTCGGGTTCCTCCACGAAGCGCACGGCGGCGATGCGCAGCACCTCGTCGCCCGAGCGGCCACCGCTCTCGAAGTAACGCTCCAGGGTCTTCATGCTGAGCTTGGACCACACCCCCAGTAGCGGAAAGGCGGTGCGGCCCACGCGCGGAACCACGCACTCGTAGCCCTCGCGCAGATCGAACAAGAGTCCCATGAAGGCCTGCTTGACGTGGGGATAGTAGCCGGGCGTGCAGATGGCCCAGTTGGTGGGAGCCGACCACAGGCCGGTGTACAGCCCTCCCAGGGGACCGTAACCGGGCAGCGAGTCGCGCACCCAGTTCACGCGGGGGTGCTCGTTGACCGACTTCTGCAACCACTGCCCGATGGCCAGATTGTCGCCTACCACCAGCTGGTTGGGGCAAAGCAGCCGGGAGTTCTTGAGCACGTGGCTGAGGAGCGGCTTGCCCGCCAGCAAAGTCAGCGGGGAATGGTCTCCGCGGCTGGACCTGCCCCCGGCCAGGACGATGGCGGTGAAGCTCACGGGGAAACCTTCTCCTGGCATCGGGGGGAACCCTGTGGGGCAGCCGAGAATCTCGGCCCACCATGGACGGATGCTACATTTGGGAAGAGAACAAGGACGGCGAGCGCAGGCTCTTGAAGGGCTATCTCCGAGAAGAGCCCTTTGCCTGGGTGGCCCGAATCATCGACAATGAGGGCAACGAATTGTGGAGCGAGAAACACGCTTCCCCCTCCAAAGCCAGGGTGGCACTGGTGCAGAAGGTGCCCGACGAGGCTCGATTTCTCAAGGGCGCGGTCCCGGAATAAAGCCGTAACCTCGGTACAGCCGCAGCCGTCGCAAGGGCTGGCCGCCCCGGTCGATCTCCACCATGGGGGCTTCCTCGAAGCGCGCGAAGTGCTCTCTCAGAACCTCATTGCTCACCGGATGGCGCGGATCGGCCACGACCAGGGCGTCCCAGCCGGCGAACTCGCGAGGGTCTTCCCAATAGAGATACGAGACCGCCTTCGGAAGCCCCAGTGCGTTCTGGGCCAGAGTGTGGTGCGGGCGCCGGGTGGCGTAGGCCAGATGGCTGGTGGCCTGGTAGCCCGTGCCCAGGTAGAAGGTCTTCTCCGGGCGCGGCATGCGAGCCCGCTCGGCTTCGACCTGCTCGCCCACCTGCCGCCAGCCACTGAAGGTGTCTCCAGGGTTGAATGCGCCCAGGGGAACCAGGGCCACCAGCCAGGGCAGGTAGCTGAGGGTGACCCCGAACAGGCCCAGGGCGACGGCCACCCGGCGGGTGCCAGGCCACCCCTGCACCAGGAAGTATGCGATCAACAGGGTCGAGCCCAGATAGCCGGGGAGCGGCCAGTTGATGTTGACGAATCGCTTGATGGAGACCAGCACGATCAGCGTCAGGAAGGGGAGCGAGGCCCAGACCAGATAGGCGATCCGCCGGTCCTGCATCTGCCTGAGTGCTTTGGATTGGGCCCAGACCACCAGCGCCAATCCAACCGGTGTCATCATGCCTAGTTGAAACAGGTAGGTGCGCACCCGGGCCATCATGTTCGTCTTCTCCTGGAGGCGCTCGCTCCCCTGAAAGAGGAACGAGGCCCAGTCGTGGGTGGCGTTCCACCAGATCACGGGGGTGAAAAGGGCCAGGGCCAGCAGGGCCGCCCCCACCGTCCGCCAGGAGCGCCGTCCCAGGATCAGGGCCGGCAGGGGAATCAGGGCCGCCGGGTACTTGCTCAGCATGCCCAGCCCGGTGATCAGGCCGAGCAGCCACCACCAGCGAGGGTCCTCCGAGTCGACCAGCCGCCAGCCCGTCCACAGGCCCGCGCTCCAGAAGAAGAGGTGGGGAGAGTCGGGCATCATGGCCACCGAAAAGATGGCGAAGATGGGCAGGAAGTTGAGCATCGTGGCAGCCACCAGGCCCACCGCGGGACTGAACATCCGTCGTCCCAGGTCGAAGACGAACCAGCTCGACCCGACGAAGAGCACCACCGCCGGCAGCCGCACCCAGAACTCGCTGTCACCGCCGGTCAGGCCGATCAACCAGCCCACCATGGGCGGGTGATCGAAGTAGGACAGATCGGGATGCTGGGCATAGTTCCAGTGATAGGCCTCCTCGTGGGCCAGCCCGGCCCGCCCGATGACCAGCAGGCGGGCCGTGGTGGTGAGGCCCACCAGCAGCCAGAAAAGCCGGGTCAACCCTGCGAGATCGTTCGGAAATAGTGGATGGTGGCCAGCTCTTTGGCACACCATTTCTGGAGCGGATTCAGAGGCCCACCGGCGGCCGCTTCACCCTGATCGAGCTTGAGCTGGGAGCGGCAGAACTTCTCCAGCATTCCCCCCAGCGTGCTCATCCGGTAGACCGCCAGGCGAGGGGGGTGGATTCCGGTGGCAAAGCGAGAGCGCAGACGGGGATGCTTCTTGATGTAGAGCAGGGCAGTTCGAGCCTTGGCCTCGGCCTGGCGCAGCATGCCCTTGACGTCGGTGCTCTCCGGGGGGCGCTTGACGTGGTAGCCCACGGCCCTGTAGTTGTTGCGAGCCTTGAGACCGAGGGCCATCAAGCGCAGCCCCAGCTCCTGGTCCTCCCAGCCATACTCCTTGAATTCTTCGTCGAACAGGCCGGCCGCCAGCAGGTGCTCGCGCTTGACCGACACGTTGGAGGTCCAGAAGAACGAGGTGGAGATGTCGGCCATCGTAAAGCGTCGCTTCTCGGGGCGAACGGGTGTCTCGACATGGTTGACCCAGCCGTTGACCACGGCCTTGGGATGCTTGAAGTGCGAGCGAAGGTGCTCGGCCAACAGGCGCTTGTCGGCCAGCACGTCATCGTCGATGAACAGCACCACCCAACCGGAGGCGGCCACGATGCCGGTATTGCGGGCCGTGGCCAGACCCTGGTTGGCCTGGGTGCGAAGCACCAGCCGGTAGGGCAGATCCAGCGACTGGACTCGCTCGGAGGTTCCGTCGGTGGAGCCGTCGTCCACCACCACCACCTCGAACTGATCGGCCGGCAGCGTCTGGTCGCTCAGCGACCGCAGTACTTTCTCCAGGCTGGCGATGCGGTTGTAGCTGCAGAGCACCACCGAGATCTCGATCATCGGCGAAGCTCCTCGCGCCCGGCCCGCAGATACTCGCGGTCGAGACGCTGGGCCTCCACCAGGGCTTTCAGGCCAGGAATTCGGTCCAGCCAGGGAAGGCTGAGAAGCTCGCTGCGAGCGTAGTTCACGGGGTGCAGCCCGCTGCGCAGCAGCATGCGAAAACTGGGATAGCGGCGCAGCAGTCGGGCGGCCGAGCGGCCGTCGGCGCGCCGGGTGGCCGCCGCCTGGGAGGGGGGCACCGGGGGCTTGAGATGGTGCACGTAGGCCTCGGGCAAGAAGGTGCGTTTCACGCCCATGCGCTTGAGCCGCAGGCCCAGCTCGGCATCTTCGAGTCGCTCCAGGCTCTCGTCGAACAGCCCCGCTTCGAACAGGTGCTCGCGTCGGACGGAGGCGTTGCTGGTGCAAAAGTAGTTCATGGAGTAGTGGCGCCAGAGCTGAGAAGGGCTCTGCTCGGGCGGGGAGGGCACGTTGATCACCGGCCCCCGCACGACCTGCCGTACCTGGCCGCGGTGGGCCTCGGCGTGCAGGGTGAGGAGATCGGGCGAGGCCAGCACGTCGTCGTCGAGGAAAAGACACCAGCCCCCTCGGGCATTCTGAATGGCGTGGTTGCGGGCGGCCGAGGTGCCCCGGCCTTCCTGGCGCAAGGGCCTGAGCGGATAGCTGAGCTGCAAGCATCCGATCGCCTCGCTGGTGCCATCGGTTGAGCCGTCGTCCACCACCACGACCTCGAAGCGCTCCCGAGGGAAGCGCTGGAGTTCGAGCTCGCGCAAGACCAGCATGAGGCTCTGGCAGCGGTTGCGTGTTGGGATGATCAGGCTGAACTGCACCGGAGGCAATACTCGCATAGCTCGGGAATTCCTGTCGCATGGATGCTCGAGAACGGGCCCGGGGATGTCTGGTCGGGCTGGCTCTGGGAGATGCGCTGGGCTTTCCCCTGGAAGGGTTGACCCCGGCTCACATCAAGCGCCGCTTCGGTCAACTGGCCAGGTTCCGCTTTCTGGGTCGAACTGGCTACGTCTCCGACGACACCGAGCTCTCGGTTTTGATGGGAGAGGCCCTGCTCGAATCGGGCGGCGATCCCGAGCAGGCCGCGCGGGCCTTCGGCCGTCGGCTGGTGGGCTGGTTCTGGTGGCTGCCGCCCGGAATCGGGATGGCCACCGCTCGCTCGGCTCTGCGCTGGACCTTCGGGGGGTCGGGCGGAGTGGCTTCGGCCGGCAACGGCGCTGCGATGCGAGCCGCGCCGGTGGGCCTGTGGCCGGATCGCCGCCCCGAGCTCGTGCGCTCGCTCAGTCGGGTCACCCACACCGACCAGCGCGCCGTGGACGGAGCGCTGGTGGTGACCGAAGCGGTGGCCCTGCTGTGCGCCGGGCGCGAGGCTGACTGGCCCTCTCTCTCTGAGCGGCTGCCAGAGCTCGAGCCCCGCTTGCGCGAATCCCTCGATCAGGCCTGGAAGCTGGTGAGCTTTCAGGCCTCTCCCGAGCTGCGGGCCGAACGCCTGGGAACCAGTGGCTACGTGCTGCACTCGGTGCCGCTGGCCCTGGCCGCGCTGTGGAGCCGTCCGCCTTCGTATCTGGAGGGACTGCAGGCGGTCATTCTGCGCGGAGGGGATGCCGACTCCAATGGAGCCATCGCGGGCGCCCTGCTGGGGGCTGCCTTCGGCCGCTCGGCCCTGCCTGACGAGCTGGTCGAAGCCCTGGAGCCCGCCTTCTCGGCCCGTCGCTTGGAAACGCTGGCTGACGACCTGCTGGCCGGTCGCCGGCAGGACTACCAGCCGGCCAGCTTCGCCGCGCTGCGCGCCCGAGAGCTGGCCGTCAAGCTGGGCGTGGGGCTGCACGTCTTGCGCCGTCTCTGGCCGCTATAGTTCAAGGTTGAGGCGGTTCGGGCGGCGGCGGCGCGGCCGGCACCTCGACCTGGGCAAAGCGCACCTCCGAGGCATTGCCCACGTTGTCGAGCACCTCCAGGGCCACGTGCAGAGTGCGTGCCTCAGCGGCTGGCTCGACCGCGATGCTGGCTCGCTCCAGAGTGCCCGTGGCCGAGGGGCGGGCGGTGGCGATCAGCCGGGCCGCTTGCAGATCCTCGATCGGTCGGTCGCTGACCCGCAGCCGGTAGGCGGCTGCCTGGCCGCACCAGGAGTCGTCCCCGGTGGCTGTCCACTGCATGGTCACGCTGTCGGGAGTCGTCTCCACCGCTCGCAAGTCGTTGGGAGCGGCCGGGGCCAACTGGTCGTTCTCCACCGCCCGGGCCGCATTGAGTCGTCCGCCGGTAGTGCTGCGGCCCTGCATCGACTCCACCGGGTCGGTGCTGAGCAGCAGGCGCTGCTTGATCTCTTCGTTGCTGGCCTGGGGGTAGGCGGTGGCGATCAGGCCAGCCACCCCGCTGACGTGGGGGGTGGCCATCGAGGTGCCGTTGTAGGCGGCATAGCCGTTGTTGGGCACGGTGGAGAGAATGCTGACACCGGGCGCGGCCAGGTGCACGGTCTGGGCGCCGTAGCACGAGAAGCGCGCCTTCTGGTCGTTGTGGTCGGTGGCCGCCACGGCCACCATGTTGGGCATGTCGTAGGAGCTGGGATAGAACGGGCGCTGGTCGTTGTCGGTGCCGTTGTTGCCGGCCCCGGCGATGTGGAGCGCCGGCGAGTTGGCGAAGGCGTCGAACAGGGCCTGTGAGTAGGCTCCACCGCCCCACGAGTTGGAGGTGATCCGGGCCCCCATCTCGGTGGCGTAGGCCACGCCCCTCAGGATCGTGGCGGCGTTGGTGGTGGGGGAGGAGCCAGCGAAGATCTTGATGGGCATCATGCGGGCCTGCCAGTTCACACCGACCACGCCCTGGTTGTTGTTGCCCTCGGCTCCGATGGTGCCGGCCACGTGGGTGCCGTGAAAGTGCTCGTCCACGGGGTTGCCGTGCTGGTTGTAGGCATCGTAGCCGTGCACGTCATCCACCACGCCGTTGCCGTCGTCGTCGATGCCGTTGCCCGGGATCTCGCCCGGGTTGGTCCACAGGTTGTTGACCAGGTCGGGGTGGCTCATGTCCATCCCGGTATCGATCACGGCGATGACCGGAGCCTCGGCCTGGTTCGAGCCTCGCACCGTGGCCCAGGCTCCCGGGGCGGAGATGTCGGCCCCGGCCGTGCCGCCGGTCTGGCCCTGATTGCGCAGGCCCCACAGGTCGGGATGCAGGTCGTTGGGGACCTCGGTCAGCTCATAGGTAAAGTTGGGCTCGACCCAGGCCACCCGGCCGTCCTGGCCCATCTGGCTGAGGGCCTGCTCGACGCTGGTCTGCCGGGGCAGTGACAGTCGCAGCCACTGCTCTCCCCCCTCTTGCAGGGTGGGGCCGAGCTTGAAGCGTTCGGCCACGCTGGCGCCGTAGTCCGAGGCGAAGTCGGACAAACCCGAGCCGCTCTTGAGCTTGACGAGCACTTCACCCGGGACGTGATCGGGCAGCGGAGCCGCCTCGAGTCGGTCGGAAGGTGCCGCTGCGGTCGTGGAGGCGCTACGAGTCGGGAGGGCGATGGGCTGATTGGTGAGCGGTCTGATCATCATGGCGGGAGCATCGTAGCCCTTCTTGGCCAGGGAAAGATGAACTTTTGTGCAACCTTTATCCAGGAGGGCGGTTTTAACTTTCGTCGCGTCGACCTCGAAGGGCGACGCGCTAAAGTGAGGATTTGTTGCGCACGAGAGTTTCGATTCTGGCGGTGCTGTTGCTCCTGGCGGCCGGGTCGGCACTGGCCGATACCCCTGCCTTGGGGCGGGCCTTCGAGCCCGGTGGATTCTTTCACCCTTATCCGGGTCGGCCCCAGCGGCACCGCTCCTTCGAGAGCTTCACCCGGGGCTATCACATCCGTCCTACCGAAAGTCGCCACACCATCGTGCTGGTGCCCATCGGAGAGCTGCCCGACGACCTCGAGCTCGGTCCCCTGGTGAGCTTCCTGGAGGCTTTCTTCCAGGTGCCGGCCAGGGTGGCCGAGGGCCGCGAGACGGGCCCTTCGGGGCTGGCCGGCAAGTGGTCGGCCGACGCCATCCAGCGCTCCCTGAGGGCTGACCTGCCTCCCGACGCCCTCTCGGTGCTCGGCCTGACGATGGTCGATCTCTATGCCGAGGACTCCGATCCCCGGCGACAGCTGTTCGGTCAGGGCCACTACTACAACCGTACCGCAGTGGCCAGCCTGAACCGTCTCTACAGCCAGCGTCGCGAGCTCCTCTATCACCGCGCTTTCAAGCTGGCAGCCCATGAGCTGACCCACACCTTCGGCCTGCGCCACTGTACCCGGTACCGCTGCCTGCTGAACTCCTCGGGCAGCGTGACCCAGAGCGACGCTCGTCCTCTCGAGCTCTGCCCGGAGTGTCTGCGCCGGCTCCACTATCTGATCGGTTTCGACCCGGTCGAGCGTTGCCAGGACCTCGACGAGGCCACGCAAATCGCCCTTCCGGAGGACAGCGAGTGGTTCCGAGCCCGCCACAGCTTCCTGATCGCTCCATGATCGTGTAGAATACCGTTGTGAAAAGCTTTTTGAAACTCTTGCTGGTGCTGGGCCTGCTTCTGCCGGGCCGGGCCCAGGAGACCCTGCCCGACCCCTCCACTTTCGGTCGTTCGGACAGCCTGGCTATCTTCGTGGTGCGGGCCCGGTCGGAGGACAATGGCTTTCGCCAGATGCTGGCCACCGCCATCAACGGCGCCCAGGCTCAGAAGGGTGCTCCCTCGCTGGCCAGCTTTCTCTCCTCGTTTCTGAGTCTGCGCAGTCAGGAAGAGATGCTGCTGGCTGCTCTTCCCTTGCAGTGGGTGCGGGTTGATTCGGTGGGCCCGGACGGCCGCCTGCTCTCCAACGTGGCCATCACGCTGACCGGTTGGCGCGGCTTTCAAACGCTGATCTACAACGCCCTGACGGCCGGACCCGAAGGAAAACCCTACGAGAAGCGCCTGCACCAGGGCGAGGAGATCGTGCTGCGCGACGGCTGGCAGAGTCCCGGGGCGCGCCTGGTGCTGGCCAGGGTGAAGGGCACGTTTCTCAACTGCTCCACTCCCGATCAGGCGCGTTACCAGATCGATCGCCTGTTGGGCAAGGACTCTGGCCCGCTCCAGGGCCCGCTCTGGCAAGCGTACTCGCAGCTCGCCCAGGACAAGGACGCCTTTGGGGTCATCCTCAACCGCAGCGGCTCGCTCCTTAAGGTGCTCGAGTGGGTCAATCGGGCGGATACCCAGCGAGTGCGGGAGAAGCTGGGCTCGGAGCGGTTCGAGCGAGCCGCGGAGCTGGTCGAGAGCGCGTCCTGGGAGGCAGACGTGGTCTCGGACGACCGGATCGACATCGAGGTCCGCTTCGCCACCGCCGGCCGGCCCCAGGCCGAGGAGCTGGCGCTGTTGCTGGAGGAGGCCCGCGAGGTTCTGGACCAGGAAGGGCGAATGGGCGATTTCTATCTCACGATGACTCCCGAAGGCGTCAAAATAGGCTTCGCGATGGTGGGCTTCCACGATCTGGTCAGCCGTTACCTCGGGACAGTGAGGATCTGAAGCTCCCAGGGAGCCCTTCTCCAAAGAAGGAGTGAATTTTATTCAAAGCGAATCACCCTTCATGCCCTGCACCCTCGCCGCCGTCCAGTCCGTCCTTCCCCAGGCCCGGTTGCACGGGGGCGGGGCGGCCGAGTTCAGCGGCCTGACCGCCTCCTCCCGGGAAGCCAACCCCGGCTCGCTCTTCGTCTGCCTGCCCGGAGCTCGGACCGATGGCCATCAGTTCGCCCCCGACGCGGTGGCCCGTGGAGCCGCCGGGCTGGTCGTGGAGCGAGTGCTGCCCGAGCTTTCCGTGCCCCAACTGGTGGTGCCCAGCTCGCAGCTTGCTCTGGCGGATCTGGCCGCGCTCTTCACCGGCCGTCCTACCGATCGCCTGACCACGGTGGGCATCACCGGCACCAACGGCAAGTCCACCACGACTTTCCTGGCCGAGGCCGTGCTGCGAGCGGGGGGGTATGACCCCGGGCTCATCGGCACCATCGAGGCCCGGGTGGGGCGCGAGCGGCGCGCCCTGGCCAACACCACTCCCGACAGCCTCACCCTGTATCGGCTCTTCTCCGAGATGGTGGCGGCCGGTCAGGACGCCGTGGTCATGGAGGTCAGCTCCATCGGCCTGCAGGCCGAGCGGGTGCACCGGATCCCTTTCGATGTGGCCGTATTCACCAACCTGACTCAGGACCACCTCGATTACCATGGCACCATGGAGAACTACCAGGCCGCCAAGCGGCGCCTGTTCACCGAGCACCAGGTGGCCGGCAGGCGCCATGTGCCGACGGCCGTGGTCAACCTCGACGATCCGGCCGGGGCCTCGATGCTGGAAGGCTTTCGCGGCCAGACGCTGACCTACGGACGCAGCCCCGAGGCCATGCTGCGGGCCAGCGACATCGAGCCCCGCGAGGCCGGGGTCTTCTTTCGGTTCACCGACCCCTCAGGCCAGAATCACCCGGTTCAGCTGGGGCTGGGCGGCCTGTTCAACGTGGCCAACGCCCTGGCCGCCCTGGGCATCGCCTGGGGACTGGGCATCGAGCCCGGTGCGGCGGTGGCCGCGCTGGAGTCGGTGGACAGCGTGCCGGGGCGTTTTCAGGAGATCCGTCAGGGTCAGGACTTTCGGGTGGTGGTGGATTATGCCCACACGCCCGATGGGCTCAAGAACCTGCTCGAGTCTGCCCGCCGGGTGACCCAAGGACGCGTGCTGGTGGTCTTCGGCTGCGGGGGCGACCGCGATCGCGGCAAGCGCCCCCAGATGGGCCGTTTGGCCGGAGAGCTGGCCGACGTGGTGATCGTGACCAGCGACAACCCGCGCTCGGAGGATCCGCTGGCCATCCTGGCCGACATCGAGGGCGGGCTGGTTGGCAGGAGCTACACCCTGGAGAGCGATCGAGCCCGGGCCATCGCCCTGGCCATCGACCAGGCCCGGCCCGGTGACGTGGTGGTCATCGCCGGCAAAGGTCACGAGAATTACCAGATCGTGGGCAGCCAGGTGCTCGCCTTCGATGACGCCGAGGTGGCTCGCGAGGCGCTGCGCCGATGAGCCAGTGGTCGCTCGACCTGGTCGCGCGGGCTACCGGAGGAAGCCTGATGCCCTTCTCGGGACTCGAGCTGACGGGCATCTCCACCGATACCCGCAGCCTGGCGCCAGGCAACCTGTTCGTGCCCCTGGTGGGGCCTGACTTCGACGGTCACGACTTCGTGGAGAAAGCTTTTGAATGTGGTGCGGCGGCCACGCTGTGGGCACGTCCGGGAGAGAGCGCGCGGCGTCCCGCCGTGCAGGTGGCCGATACCCTGACCGCCTACCAGGACCTGGCCCGCTTTCACCGGCGCCGGCTGGCCATCCCGGTGGTGGCCGTGACCGGGTCGGCCGGGAAAACCACCACCAAGGAGCTGTGTGCCGCCGTGCTGGGCTCGCGCTTCCAGGTGCACAAGACGGCCAGGAACTACAACAATGAGGTGGGAGTTCCCCGCACTCTGCTCGAGCTGGAGCCCTGCCACCAGGTGGCGGTGGTGGAGATGGCCATGCGCGGGGCTGGCCAGATTCGCCAACTGGCCCGCCTGGCCGATACCCGGGCGGCTCTGATCAGCAGCATCGGGGAGGCTCATATCGAGCTGCTCGGCTCGCGCGAGGCCATCTGCGACGCCAAGGGCGAGCTGCTCGAGGAGCTCGGGCCCGGGGCGACCGCCGTGCTACCGGCCGAGAGCGAGTTCTTCGAGCGGCTCAAGAGCCGCACCCGTTGCGAGGTCCTGAGTTTTGCGGTGGAAGGTCCGGCCGACGTGCGTCCCGTGCGGCTCGAGTCGCTGGGGGTGCTGGGCTGGCGGCTCGAGGTCGATTGCTTGGGACGGCGCTCGGAGCTGGAGTTCCCCGCTCCGGGCCGGCACAACCTGAGCAACCTGATGGGGGTGCTGGCGGTGGCGGCCATTTTCGGGGTGACTCCCGAGGAGGCAGCCCCGGCCATCGCCGCCTTCCGCGGTGCCGAGCTGCGCATGGAAGTGCGCCAGCTGGAGGCCGGCGTGGTGCTGCTCAACGATAGCTACAACGCCTCGCCAGCCGCCATGGAGGGAGCTCTGGAGGTGCTGGGCTCGGCTACCGGTCGTCGCCTGGCCGTGCTGGGCGACATGCTCGAGCTGGGCTCGTTTGCCCCCGAGCTCCACCGCCGCGTGGGCGAGGCCGCTCGACGCCAGCAGTTGGACGTGCTGGTGGCGGTGGGGGAGGAGAGTCGGGCCCTGGCCGAGGCGGCCCGGGGCGGCTCGGGGGAGGTGCACTGGGCCCCCGACCGCGAGCAGGCCTGGGAGTTGCTGCGCCCCCGTTTGTCACCGGGCGACACGGTGCTGGTCAAGGCTTCCCGCGGTATGGGGCTTGATTGGGTGGCCCAGCGGCTGCAGGAAGCTCCCCTGCCGTTGAGCTAGAGCGCTAGAGGGTCGAGTTTCGCTTCTGAAGGGTGCTCAGATACTTCTTCAGGGCTTTGTGGATAACCGGATCGAGGCTGGCAAAGCGCGTCCTGATAACGAACATGTCCTCTTTCTCCCGATCCTCGCGGCAGATGACCACGCTGCCCGGCACTTCGATGGCAGCCAGGCTCTCCAGGGGGCCGATCTTCAAAACGACCTCGATGCCGGACGCGCAGTGACCGTTGAGTTGGGCCTTGGCCCCCCCGCCCGACAGGTCGATCAGCCGACCCGAGCCGATGCGGGACCCGTCTTTGGTGGCCGTGATCTCCACCGGAAGCCCGGAGCCCAGGCGAATGAAGCGGCGGCGCTCGGCCGCCTTGGCCTTCTCGTGGTAGCCCAGCTTATCCAGGTAAGGACCCACCCAGGTCGACTTGAGGCTCTCGGGCCGGCAGGCAAAATGCACGCCCAGATACACCCGCCCGGTGTCGCCGATGCGCCGGCGCCACATCACCTCGGCCGGAATGGGTGGGCCCAGGGTGCCTGTCTTCTTATCGGAGATGGTGATGACCAGCTTGGAGGACTTCTTGATCTTCTCGCGCTCGGAGGCTTCCAGGCGCATGCCGGTGCTGCCGATGTCGGTGGAGAGTGCGTGGAAGGCCGCCCCCTCGGCTTTGCACTGCACGTTGATGTGGCAGGGCAGGCGATAGGAGGCGCGCTTCTCCTCCATGCTCATCGCGTCATCCTTGTTGCCGCCTAGCAGCGACTTGAGGCTTTCAAACAGGTTTTCGAACAGGGTCATTCTCCCAGAATCTCCTTGACGCGCGTGATCACTTTGCGAGGCGAGAACGGCTTGGTAATGTATTCGTTGGCCCCGCTTTCGAGGCTGTTGAGACGGTCGGCTTCCTGACCCTTGGCGGTGATCATCACGATGTAGACATCCTTGCGCTCGGGGTGGTCGCGCAGTTGGCGACAGACCGAGTTGCCGTCCATTCGGGGCATCTGGATGTCGAGCAGCAACAGGTCAGGTCGGTCGGCCAGCGCCTTTTCCAGGGCCTCCTGCCCATCCACGGCCGTGAGCACGCGGTAGCCCTCCTTCTTGAGGATGAACTCCAAAGAGCGCAGCACGAAGGGCTCGTCGTCGGCTACCAGGATGGTCTTGCCCATAGGCCCTCAGCTTTCGGTGGCCGACTCATCTCCCCCTGGCGAGAGAGCGGTTTCGGTCAGGAGATTGCGCACCAGGCTGGCCAGCTCCCCTTCTGAGAAGGGTTTGGTCAGAATGGTGTTGGCGCCCATGCCCAGGGCCACGGTGCGGTCATCCCGGGGAGCGGCCGTGAGCACCACGATGGGAATGTTGGCCGTCTCGGGGTTGTGCTTGAGCTCGCGCATCACGTCATGGCCCGAAACGCCTGGCATCTTGAGATCCAGCAGGATCAGGTCGGGGGGGTGCTCGCGCACCGACTGCAGGGCCTCCTCGCCGTTCTGGGCGGTGCGCACCCGGTAGCCCCGGTTGAGGAAGATGGTGTTCAGGGCCAGCAGGATGTCGGGGTCGTCATCCACCAGCAGGATCTCGTTCTCCTGGCGGTTGGACCAGGCCATCAGGCGGATGATGCGCTCGAGCAGCTTGTCCTTGTCCACCGGCTTGGCCAGGAAGTCGGCCGCGCCCAGCCGGAACAATTTGGCTTCGTCTTCCACGATGGAGATGATCATGACCGGGATGTCCCGGGTGGCGGGATCTTGCTTGAGCCGGCTGAGAACCTCCATGCCGTTGACATCGGGCAGCATGACATCCAGGCAGATCAGGTCGGGCTTGTCTTGCCCGGCCAGGGTCATGGCCTCGTCGCCGGTCCGCGCTTCCAGCACCTGGTAGCCCTCCAACTCGAGCACGTGACGCAGGAAGCGGCGGATGTTGACCTCGTCGTCCACCACCAGCACCCGCCGACCCAGTCCCCAGTCGGCCAGCCGGTGGCGGGGCAGGGTCAGCACCGGCAGGGGAGCGTCGTCCTCCAGCGGCAAGCGCACGATGAAGCGGCTCCCGCGCCCGAGCTGGCTGTCTACCGTCAGGGTGCCCTGGTGGGCCTCCACGATGCTGCGCGCGATGGGCAGGCCCAGGCCCGTCCCCTTGATCTCTCGGGTCTCGGAGCTGTCCACCTGGCCAAACTTCTCGAAGATGCGCTGGTGGTGCTCGGGGGCGATCCCGATGCCGCTGTCTTCCACCACCACCTCCACCTGGTTGGAGGGGGTGCGGCTGGCCAGCAGGCGCACCCGTCCTCCCGGCGGGGTGAACTTGATGGCGTTGCCGATCAGGTTGGTCAGCACCTGGATCAGCTTGTCCCGGTCACCGGTCATGGGCAGCTTGGTCTCGGCCAGCACCTCGAACACCAGGCCCTTTTTGTCGGCCGCACCGCGCAGCGAGTTGGCGGCGGCGTTGATGACCTCGTAGATGTCCACCGGCTCCATGTCCCACTGCATGCGACCGGCCTCGATGCGGGAAAGGTCGAGCAGGTTGTTGATCAGGCGGGTGAGCCGGTCGGACTCTTTGTTGATGATCTCCAGGAACTCCATCTGGGTATCGATATCCTCGCCCCGGTTGTCGAGCAGGATCTCGGCAAAGGCCTTGATGGAGGTGAGAGGCGTGCGCAGCTCGTGGCTGACGGTGTTGAGGAACTCGGACTTGAGCTTGTCGAGCTCCTTGAGCTTTTCGTTGACCCTTTGCAGCTCCTGGCGCGAGACCTCGAGATCGCGCCGCATCGAGCGCTCTTCCTCGAGCAGGATGCGCAGGTGGCGCACCGTCTCGTTAACCCCCATGGCCAGCTGGCCCATCTCGTCATCCTCGCCCACCGGGGCCTGACCGGTGAGATCGCCCTCCATCACGCGCTCGGTGAAGTCGAGCAGGGTCTTGACGCGGTATTGGAGCCTCTCGCGGGCCGCCTTTTCGAGCTGGATGCGGTCCTGCAGTTGCTCGGCCATCAAGTTGAGCGAGCGGCCCAGCAGGCCCACCTCATCGCGCCGACGCGAGGAGGCTCGGGCGGTCAGCTTGCCCCTGGCCAGATCGCGGGCTACCAGCGACAGGCGCAACAGCGGCTCGGTGAAACGGCGCGTGATCACGCCCATGAACAGCACCGAGCCCGAGAGTAAGAGCAGGGTCAGCCCCGAGAGGTAGCGCCGAGAGCGGTCCAGGGCCCGATTGAGGCTGTCCAGCCGCAGGCCCACACGCACGGTGCCCTGGCGTCGATCCACCATCACCGGTGCTGAGGCGTCCAGCACCGGCAGCCCTCGATAGACGGTGAACTGCACTCGCTGGCCCTCGGCCGCTACCGCCGAGCGGGTATCCGGGTCCATCTCTCGCTTGCCCCGCTCGGAGGGCTCGGAATGAGCGATCACCTCGCCATCCTTGCCCAGGATCATGACATAGGCCACGTCTTCGAGCCGCATGAACTGCTCGACATCCTTCTCCAGCTGGAAAAAGCTGAAGGTGCGCATCTGCTCGCCGGCCAGAAAGGCCAGCGCGTCGGCCAGCGACAGGGCTCGCTTCTCGGTCTCGTGGCGCAGGATGTCCTCTTCGTGGCGTACGATGATCACGAAGTTGAACACCATGAAAACGAGCAGCAATGGCACGATGGCCAGCACCAGCTGACTGCGCAGGGTTTTGTAGGTGCCGGGCCGAGCCATGAAGGCGGCTATTCTTCCTTGTCCGCGGGCTTCCTCGGACACAGTGCTGCCTCGACGAGTTCGTGAATATCCTTCCAGGGTCGCGAGCGACTTTCGGGGGCGTGTTGACCCTGAAAGTTGAGCCGGGGTGGGACAACTTCGCACTCGAGTGCTATACTCAAATCAGACATGCGCACGTGCAGAGCCGGGCCTTGCGGGTATGCTCCGCGGCCCTGGAAGAGCGTCCGGCCGTGAGAAGGGTCGGGCTGGTCAGCAAGGAGCTGAGCCGCAAAGAGGCGGGCGCGCCGGCCGCAAAAAAGCCGAGCAAGCCGCTTCTGGGCCAGTCGGCTCCTGCTCGCAACGGCATGGTCTCCAAGCTGACCGTCACCCTGCCCGACGCCAAGACCAAGAAAGAGCAAGTCGTCGTGGCCACCATGACCCTGCGTCAGGTGGCCACTCGTCTCAAGGTGCCCGTCAACGAGGTCAAGGAGATGCTGCGCCAGGGAGTGCTGCGCGGTGGGCTCTCCGGAGTTCCGGTGGCCGAGCTCGAGAGCTACATCCGTATCCACCGTCCGCACCTGCTCCGGGTGGCCGACGCGAGCACGGTCGAGGAGACCCACTTTCCCACCTTCCTCAAGCTGCGGCGCGGCTTGATGTGGCGGCTCGACCTGTGGAGCAAGGCGGTCATGGGATTTCTGGCCCCGCGCAAGAAGCCCGTTCTGACCGTCACCCTGCCTCCGGCTCCTCCCCCCGAGCCGGAGGGGCCCCCGGACGAGGCCGCCATCCTCCAGGCTTTGCAGGCGACCGATGTGAAGCGCCTGAAGGCTATGCTCGAAGAGCATGTCGACCTGGTTCTTCGCACCGTGGATGCCGAGCAGAATACCTCGCTGCACCTGGCCGTGATGGCCGGGGGCTATGAGCGCACCTACCTGCTGGTCAACGCCGGAGCCGAGCTGAACGCCCGCAATGCCAGCGGAGCTACCCCCCTGGGGCTGGTGCTGCAGGGGCGGCGGGGTGGCTGGCGTCAGGTGGCGACCCTGCTGCAGGAGCGGGGCGCAATCGAGTGAGCGCCGCGGCTGCCAGGGCCGAGAGCAGGGGAGCGGCCGGCAGCGTGTAGCGCGTCTCCACGTGCAGGAGCGAATAGACCGCCGTCAGGCAGAGCAGGAAACCCAGCGGTAAGACCATGGCCCGAATCTCGAAGCGCCGCACCAGGCCCACCAGGGCCAGCAGCAGGACCAGCCGTTGCAACCCTCTGGCCACCTCCACCAGGAGGGGCACCCGCTCATCGCGGGGGAAGGCGTAGAGCAGCGGATCGCCGGCATCCCACCACAGCTGCCAGGCCTGGTTGAGCACGTGCAGCGCATAGCGGCCCGGATGGTCCTGGATGGCCTGCAGGCCGACCCGGGTCAATTCGTTGTTGACCGCTCGAACGCGCTCGGGCGGCAGGTCTTCCATGCGACCGCCCGGCAACACAGGCGACCACTGAATCAGGCCCTCCTTGTAGGCCTCCAGGCCATCACGGGTCAGGAAGACGCCCTGATCGAAGGTGACCCCGATGTAGATGGCATAGCCCAGGCCGGTTACGGTCATGGGCGTGAAACGTCCGCCCACCTGGTGGTTGCGGTAGGCCCAGGGCAGCATGCACAGGCTCCAGCAGAGAGCTGCCAGCGCCCCCAGTCGCCAGGCCCGGCTAAGGCCGGCCGCCAGGCCCAGAGCCACCAGCGCGAAGGGGACCATGGTGGGCTTGGTCAGGCTGAGCAGGGCCGACAGCACCCCCAGAAGGGCAAACCTGCCCGGCCCCGCCCGCTCGGTACAGCGCCAGGCCACCTCCACCACGGCGGTCAGCAGCACGGTGCTCAAGACGTCGTTCAGGGCCGGGATCGAGAAGAGCGCCCAGTAAGGGTTGAGCACCAGGATTCCCACCGCCGCCAGAGCGTAGCCCTCACCGCCCAGCTTGCGCAGGCGAGAGTAGACCAGGACGGCCATGAGCACGGTCAGTAGGCTCTGAAAGAGCACTACCGTGAGCTCCAGCGGCAGGGGGATCAGCATCAGCAGGGCGACTACGACCGGCATGAGTGGGGGGCGCGAGATGTCTGGATAGTAGGGCTCGCAGGGGCTGTGCGAGAAGCCGTGCCCTTCCAGCATGTTATGAGCCAGCATCACGTGGTGGTAGGCATCGCCCAGCAGGCGCTGGGGGATCCAGGCGGCCAGCACCAGCCTTAGCAGCACCCCCAGGATGAGCAGCGCCATCAGCGCTTTACGAGCCATCGGGTCGGGCTTCGGGCCGGTGCGGGAGGCACCTCTCCCGGCGCAGGAGGACGCAGTCAATCCCCGAAGGCCTGTTCGTCGGGGGGATCGGCGCAGCTCACCCTCATCACTTTGCCGACGGAGGCCCCATGACAAGACTTCTCGCCCTGGCCATCCTTTTGCTCTCGTTGGGGTTGCCCGGCTGTGGAGGCGAGGACGTGACCCCCTCGGCTCAGGCGCCGGTTTCGCCAATTCTGGCTTCCGGTCGCATCGGCCCGGCCGGGGGCACCGTCAGCGTGGCCGAGGGTCCTTTCGCAGGGGCTTCCGTCACCATCCCGGCCGGCGCCCTCCAGACCGAGGAGCTGATCACCATCGCCCCGGGCACCGAGCTGAGCGAGCCGGGCTTCATCGTCTGGGGCCCGGCCCTCGAGTTCGGACCTCCCGGCACACAGTTTGCCCTTCCGGTCCAGATCTCGCTACCGGTTCCTCCCCTGGAGGGGCTCATTTCCGACTACCTGACCGCGCATCGCGACGAGGTCGACCAGACCCTGATTCAGCCCCTGGCTGCAGCGGAGGGTCAGACCGTGCTCGAGGTAGAAACGTTCAACTTCTCCACCTTCCAGGGCCTGCGCCACCAGGTCGAGGCTCCCAGGCCTACCCTGACTCCCCGGCCGAGCCTCTCCCCCAACGCCCCGCTCAGCACCGGAACCACGACCGGTCAACCGCCGCTCATCGCTCCTCTTTCGGCCGACACCTTCCTGACCAGCATCACCTTTCCCGAGGGGCCGGCCACGGCTCTCCATCCGGATGGAACGCTGGTGAGCAACCCCGTGGTCGATCGCGGCATGCTGATCTTCGATCGGCTCGTTTACGACCTGCGTAGCCTCAGCCAGGGTGATAGCATCAGGATTGGAACCGAGAAGAGCCATTTTTCCGAAGTCGTGTATTCCATGGTTCCGGTTCTGGCCACCACCGACTACGCTTACGGCCATCTCAAGGAATACTACCTGGATGACTCCAAGAACACCGTTCATCCCGACCCGATGCCGGTGACCAGGCGGCCTGGCACCATCAACGACGGCGCTCGGTCCAGCATCGGCCCCAGCCCCACGGCCAGCAGTTATGATGCCAACACCCCCGTCTATCTCGCCTCCAACAATGCCAAAGACAACCTCCACTACTTCTTTCCCAACCTGCCCAACGGCCGCGATGCCAGCGGATACACCGACCACCTGGGCCTGACCGAGAACGTCTGCTGGACTTTCAACCCGTTCCTTTATACGTTCCGCAATAGGACCTACGACACAGGGTTGTTCTGGCGATTCTGCCACGGCTGGGCTTCCCCCTCCGAGAACGCCAACCAGACGGTGCAGTGGAACAAGATGGATGACACCAATCTCAACCAGGCCAATCCCGGCGGAGCCGCTCCTCTGCAACTGTCGGCCAACTCCGGGGGAGACCTGGTGAGCGCCACCATCCTGGCTTTGAAGGGCAAGACTGCGGCGGAACTGGCCACTTTGTTCAGTGGCTGGGTCAATACCAATGCGAATCAGAACAACCCCAACTGGACCAGCGTCCAGCAGTTGCCCTCCTGGCTGGCATCGGGGGCGTTCGTGACCTACCAGCCGATGCCCGGATTTCAGTGCAACCTGCTCCGCCAGAACACTCCGGCCGGCACCTATACGATGGCCGAGAACACAAGCATGCTGTTCGTGCGCAACACCGGTCAGGTGGAGATCCCCGCTGCCTCGAACGGGACCTCGGTCACCGGTTCGGTGCCGCTCGTGTTGCAGACCTGGACCGATCAGCGTTTTGTTCTCTACAACGCCCTGACCGAGGTCGTTCCCTCCACCCAGGACCAGTATCCGGGCGAGGAATACTACTATCTGGGCAACACCTACCTGCCTCGCAGGGCCGGCGTGGTGAACCGCTGGACCCACTACCCCCGTATGACGCTGGTCAGCGCCACCGGCCAGCCCCAGCCTGATGAGCGCGACACCGATTGTTGGCTCGGGCTGCGCGGCGATCAGCCCTGGGATGTGATGGCCTGGATGACCGGCTACGTCCGTCCCCCCGGAATTCACCCTCAGCCCAACGACCTGGGCTATATGGAGCTTGGGGGCCAGGCTCGCAAGCCTTTCATGCTCGGCGCCTCCCAGCAACTCAAGACCTCGACCGGTGCCACCGTGCTCGAGACTTTGCGACTTGAGAACTCCAATTCTTTCTGGTGGGTCCAGGTGCCCAAGAAGGACAGCTCTTTGAAAGGAATGTACGCCGCCACCCTTTGCGTGGACCCGGACGGCAAGGGCAATCTCGGCTACCTGCCGGTGGCCAAGATCTGGTGGAAGTGGGTGCCGCAGAGCTTCGACCTCTCCTCGGGCGTCTATACCTGGTCGGCCAAGAAGTCTGAACTTGGCAGTTGGGTTCCGCAGTTTCAGTGGCTCGTAAGGAACGGCCCGGAGCAGAAGGACAAGACGACCGGGGTGCTCCAGTACCCTGCCAGGGGATTCCCGGCGGGCTGGTTCAACCAGCTTCCCGGTCCCACGGGTAGCGCCAATCAGGGCACCTCCGATAGCCCCAACGTGTTCACGCTGGCCGGGCCAGCACCCGGCAAAGCCAACACGGGCTCATCAATCAGCCTGACCGTCAACGAGGCCGTTCTCCCTGCAAGCGCTGCACCCCAGGCGATCGCCTGGAGTCCCCCTGCCTCGGGTCCCTTCTCGCCGGGACAGGCCAGGACGACGAACCAAAGGGCCAACAGCCTCACCAGCAATCGGATCGGGGACACCGTCCAGCGTTATACCATCGAGGCGGTGACGCCCCTGGCCTCGGATGCTCCCAACTTCCTGATCCAACTCGGTCCGGCACCGACCAACTAGGGTTTTCAGGGCATGGCCGGGAAGGCCCGGCCATGCCCCCCAAGACGATCGCCTTCTTCCCCGAGGCCGCCTATGGCCCCGCCCTCAACTCCGTGGGCATCGCCCAGGCCTGCGAGAAGCTGGGCCACCGGGCGGTGTTCCTGACCGCCCCTGACCTGGCCGGCACTTACTCTGGCTACGGTTTCGAGGAGCACCAGGTGCCCATGTCCGCGCCCATGCCGCCCGAAGAGGCTGCCAGCTACTGGCAGAGCTTCATCGACGGCCACATCCCGAATTTCAACAAGTCTCCCCACGAGCAGATCGACAACTACGTGAAAGACTGTTGGGACGCCATCGTGGAGACGGCCGTGTGGGCCCAGAAGTCGCTGCCCGAGGTGCTCGCACGGGTGCAGCCCGATGTGGTGTGCGTGGACAACGTGATCTTGTTCCCTGCCATCAAGCAGTATGGGCGGCCCTGGGTGCGCATCATCTCGTGCAGCGAGAACGAGATCCCCGATCCGGACATCCCCCCTCACCTCTCGGGCTGCGGGCAAGACGACAAGGCCTGCTTCCGGGCTTTCGAGGAGCGCTTCAACCAGGTCATTGCGCCTATCCACCAGCGCTTCAACGCCTTTCTGGCCGAGCAGGGCGAGGCGCCCTACCCCCTGGGCCAGTTCTTCGAGGCCTCGCCCCACCTGAACTTGTTGCTCTATCCAGAGCCGGTCAAGTTCCGCCGCAGCCAACCCCTCGACCCGCAGCGCTTCCAGTATCTTGAGGGCTGCGTGCGCCAGGACGCGCCCTATCAGCTGCCGGCATTTCAGGCCAATCAGGACAAGCCAGTGGTCTATGTCAGCTTCGGCTCGCTCGGCTGCGGCGACGTGCCCACCTTGCAGAAGCTGGTAACAGCCCTGGGCCAGCTGCCCGTGCGGGCTCTCATCAACGTGGGCGGCTACCTGGAGAGCTACACAGAGGTGCCCCCCAACGTCCACCTGGACAAGTGGTTCCCGCAGCCTTCGGTCATTCCCCAGGTGGACGCCGTGATTCACCACGGGGGCAACAACACATTCACCGAGTGCCTCTACTTCGGCAAGCCGGCCCTGATCATGCCCTACGTCTGGGACGGCCACGACAACGCCACCCGGGTGCAGGAGACCGGCCACGGCCTCAAGATGCACCGGGCCAACTGGACCTTCGAGGAGCTCGCGCGGGCCCTCGAGACACTGCTCACCGACCAGCAGATGGCCGCCCGCCTCAAGGCAAGCTCGGCCCAGATGCAAGCCAGCCCCGGCCCCGCCCGGGCAGCGGAAGCGATTGCGAGGTTGCTCTAACATGGCCATCATGCTCAAGTCCAGCGCCCCCCACGTGCGGGGGGTGGCTCGGGTCGATCAGGAGTTGCTCGAGGTCGACTCGACCCTCAAAGTGGCCCCCATTCCGGTGGGGCCCAACGATTGGCCCCAGATGGGCATCATTCGCTCCGAGCCGTCCCGCTGGCCGATGACCCTGGAGAGCTGCGACCAGTTGTGCCACTTCCTCGAGGGCCGGGCCACCTGCACGCGCGAGGGCGAGATCATCGAGGTCGAGCCAGGCACCGTGGTGCACTTCAAGACCGGCTGGAAGGGCGAGATTGAGGTGCACGAGACGGTGCACTTCGTCTACGTCTGCTTTCCGGGCGCCCCGGCCGAGAAGACCCCGGTGCTGCGCGACGTTGGCTCGGTGCCGGCCGAAAAGGATTGGGGGACCATCCCCACCATGCTCGAGGGCGAGTCGCGCACCAGCGGCATCCTGCTCTCGCGCGACCCCGATGGCGGGGCCGAGAGCGGTATCTGGATCTGCACGCCGGGTAAATGGCACTGTCACGTCACCAGGGATGAGTTCTGCCACTTCTTGAGCGGGCGCTGCACCTACACCCACGACGCCAGCGGCGAGGTGATCGAGATCGAGCCCGACACGGCCGCCTTCTTCCCGAAGGATTGGAAGGGGACGTGCGTCGTGCACGAGACGGTGCGCAAGGTCTACTTCATCGCATGAGCGCTCTGCAGTATGTGGGGGGCAAGCTGGTGAAAGCCGCCGGAGCCCCCCGCCCGGTGCTCGATCCGGCTACCCTGCAAGAAGTGGGAGTGATCGCCGAGGCCACCCCTGCCGAGATCGAGGCGGCCCTGCAGGCGGCCGAGCGGGCCCGTCCCGCCTGGGCGGGGCTGGATGCCAGGAGTCGGGCCCAGGTGCTGCACCACCTGGCCGATGCCATCGAGCGCGGAGACCGGCGCAGGGTGGCCGAGCTGATGACCCGCGAGATGGGCAAGCCCTTCCCCGAGGCCATGGGCGAGCTGGCCAACGTGGCCTCCATCTTCCGTTACTGCGCCGAGCTTGCGCGCGACGAGGTGGGCCGGGTGGCCGGTCCCATCCAGCCGGGGTCGTTTCAGTATTCACGCGCCTTTCCGTATGGCGTGAGCGTGCACATCGTGCCCTTCAACTTCCCCATCCTGCTCTTGTCCTGGACTCTGGCCGCGTCGCTGGCGGCGGGCAACGTGGCCATCGCCAAGCCGGCCGAGGCCACCACGCTCTGCACCTGGGCCTTCCTCGAGCTCCTGGGCGAGGTGCTGCCCCCCGGCGTGCTCTCGGCCCTGGCGGGCGGGCCGGCGGTGGGACGGGCCCTGGTGGAGTCGGAGCGCACCCACGTGGTCGCTTTCACCGGCTCGGTGGCCGCCGCCCGGGCCGTGGGCACCGCTTGCGCCGAGCGCTTCAAGCCGTGTTTGCTGGAGGCGGGAGGCTCGGACGCGCTGATCGTCTCCGACAGGGCACCCCTCGATGTCGCCATCGCCGGCTCGGTGACGGCCGCCTTCCACCTTTCGGGCCAGATCTGCACCTCGGCTGAGCGTTTCTTCGTGCACCGGGCCGTGCACGACCGCTTCGTGGCCGGGTTGGTGGAGGGGGCTCGCAGGCTGCGCATCGGCCACGGCCTGGAGCGCTCCGAGATCGGTCCGCTGGTCTCGGAGGCGGCCCGGGCCAAGGTCGTCCGCCTGGTGGACGATGCCGTTCAGCGCGGTGCCCGTCTGGAGACGGGCGGGCGCATCCCGCCCGGGCGCGAGCTGGGCTGGTTCTACGAGCCCACCGTGCTGACCGGGGTGACCCCGGACATGCCGATCTTCCACGAGGAGGTGTTCGGCCCGGTGGCCTCCATCTGCGCCGTGGACTCCTTCGACGAGGCCCTGACTCTGGCCAACCGCTCCGAGTTCGGGCTGGGAGCTTCGCTCTTCACCACCGATCTTGGCGAGGCCATGGCCTTCGTGGAGGGCATCGAGTCGGGCATGGCCTGGGTCAACAATCCCCTCATCGATAACGACGCCCTGCCCTTCGGGGGTTGGAAGAACTCCGGGGTGGGGCGAGCCCTGGGCCGGGAAGGCCTGAACGCCTTTCGGCGCACCAAGATGGTGGTGGTGGACGCCACTCCGAAGGTGCACGACTGGTGGTATCCCTATCCTGAGAGCGAGTTTTATTCCTGATGCGCGTTCTTTTCATCGGCGGAGCCGGGCTCATGGGCTCGGGCAGCATCCGCGACATGCTCGACACCAGCAGCCACGAGGTCATCGCGGCCGACTCCAGTCACGAGCGACTCTCCCGACTGCCTGCCCACCAGCGGCTGAGCACCCGGGTGCTGGACGTCTCCGACCGCTCGGCCCTGATGGCCGCCCTGCAAGAGTGCGACCTCTGCGTCAACGCCGTGCCCACCTTCGCCGGCTTCCAGATGGCCATCTTCCAGGCTTGCCTCGAGGCGGGGAAGGCCTACACCGACTACGGTGGCATGGGCGTCTACACCGTCAAGCAGAAGACCATGCATCAGGCCTTCGAGGCGGCCGGGGTGGCGGCCGTGGTGGGATTGGGCGCCGACCCGGGCCTGTCCAACGTGATCTGCCGGGCGGTGGCCGACCGCCTGGACTCGATCGAGAAGATCAACCTCTACTTCGCGGCCACCCGCATCGGCCCGGAAAGCCCTGTGCTGGTACCCTCCTACAGCCTGTCCACCATCTTGTCCGAGTACGCCAACCCCAGCATGCAGTTCCTGGACGGCGAGCTGCGCGAGGTGGCCGCTCGCGGAGGCGTGGAGACGCTGGACCTGCCCGAGCCCTGGGGGCGCACGACGTTTCTGTTCACCCAGCACTCCGAGCCCCTGACGATCCCGTTTGCGAAGGGGGTCGCCGAGAAGGGGATCCGCGAGTTCACCTGGCGCCTGGCCCTCCCCCTGCGCGATCACGAGGCTTACATCGGTCTGGCCCGGGCCGGTTTCGGCGACTACGACACCCCGGTGAGCGTGCCGGGTGGAACGGTCAAGCCCCTGGACGTGCTGCAGGCCGTCATGGAGCGTCAGCGCCAGAGAACCCCGCCGCCCACCTATGAGAGCCACGAGATTCATTTCGCGGTCGGGTTCGGCACGCGCCAGGGACGGGCCACCCGGGTCACGGCCCGGGTCATCGGGCGGCCCCATCCCGCCTACGATGCTTACGTGGATGCGGCCACCTCCATGTTCCTGTCCATCGGGGTGCAACAGATGCTCGACCGCCCCCTGGTGCCCGGCGTCTGGGCTCCCGAGGAGTACTTCGACCCCGATGCCTTCCTGGCCGAGGTGACCAGGCGGCACTTCGAGGTGTCGATCGAGACCGTCAGCACGGAGGCATTCTAACCATGCAGGGCAGGCTCTTCATCGGAGGCGAGTGGGTCGATCCCGTGCGGGGCGGCCACTTTCCGGCCGTGGACCCGGCCAGCGAAGAGCCGCTGGCTGAGGTGGCGGCCGCCACCTATGAGGACGTGGAAGCGGCCGTCGCGGCCGCTGTCAAAGCCCAGAAAAGCTGGGGGAAAACCACCGGGGCCTTTCGGGCCGACATCCTGACTCGCATGGCCTCGCTCATCCGCGAGAAACAGAAGGAGCTGGCGGTGCTGGAGGTGCGAGACAACGGCAAGCCTCTGCCCGAGGCCGAGTGGGACGTGGGCGATGCGGCCGGTTGCTTCGAATACTACGCCGGCTTGGCGCGCGAGCTGGACGAGAAGCAGGGCGAGGCCATCGCCGTGCCCGACGAGCGGTTCACCAGCCGGGTCTACCACGAGCCGGTGGGCCCGAGCGGGTTGATCATCCCCTGGAACTACCCGCTCTTGATGGCGGCCTGGAAGGTGGCCCCCGCCCTGGCGGCGGGCTGCACGGCCGTGCTCAAGCCCTCCGAGCTGACCCCGCTGACGGCTCTTGAGCTGGCCGGCATCGCGGGCGAGGCCGGAGTGCCGCCGGGCGTGCTCAACGTGATCACCGGCTTCGGGCGCGATGCCGGAGCGCCCATCGCCAACCACCCGCTGCTTCGCAAGGTGGCCTTCACCGGCAGCGTGCCCACCGGCCGCAGCGTGATGCAGGCGGGAGCCCAGGCCATCAAGACGGTCAGCCTGGAGCTGGGTGGCAAGTCGCCCTTCCTGGTCTTCGAGGACGCCGACCTCGAGGCCGCGGTGGAGTGGATCCTCTTCGGCATCTTCTGGAACCAGGGCCAGGTTTGCAGCGCCACCTCGCGCCTCTTCGTGCACGAGAAGCTGGCCCCGGCGCTGCTCGAGCGTCTGGTGGCCGAGTCGGAGCGCATCAAGATCGGCAACGGCCTCGAGCCCGACGTCAAGCTGGGGCCGCTGGTGAGCGGCCCCCAGCGCCAGCGGGTGGAGGGCTTCGTGGCGCAGGCTCTGCAAGACGGCGCTCGCGCGCTGACGGGGGCGGCCCGGCCTGACTTTGAGAAGGGCTACTTCTATCGCCCCACCATTCTGACCGACCTGAGCGACGGCTCCACCGCCTGGCGCGAGGAGATCTTCGGTCCGGTGCTGTGCGTGGCCACTTTCCGCGAGGAGGGCGAGGCGGTGGAGCGGGCCAACGACTCGCCTTACGGCCTGGCCGCTGCCGTGATGTCGGCCGATCTGGATCGCTGCCAGCGCGTGGCCCGGGCCCTGGAGGCCGGCATCGTCTGGATCAACTGCTCGCAGCCCACCTTCACCGAGGCTCCCTGGGGCGGTGTCAAAGAGAGCGGCGTGGGCCGCGAGCTGGGGCGCTGGGGCCTGGAGAACTACCTGGAGACCAAGCAGGTCACGGCCTACAATTCGAGCGCGCCGTGGGGATGGTATCTCGAGACCCCCTGACCCCAGATCCTGCCAGGCCTGGCTTCAGACCGGCCTTGGCGCCGTGGTCGGAGGTGCAGGCGAAGATGGTGTTCTCGGCCAGCCCGGCATCTCGTTGTCGCAGCCCGGCCAGTCGCGGCCTTGATGAATTCGCGTCTGGTTGCCATTGGGGGGCGGTTGAGGCCGATTCCTGTGGTCAGGGCGTGCGGATCAGCCCCTTGGTGCTGTTATAGCGTGGATATCCTCGGGGAACACCGGCCGCGGAGTGGTCGCCGGTGCAGCTGAGCGTGAAGGCATCAGGGTTCGTGCTCGCTTCATAGCCGGCCGAGTAGGTGTCCTTGCCCTGGCAGGTGGGCAACTGCTTGAGATAGTCGGGGGTCACGGCCTGCAGGCTCACAGGGTAGTGGCCGGCGTTGTCGGAAGCCCACATCTCCAGCGCGACCGCGAGGTACTTCAAGTTGCTCGCACATTCGTTGTGGGGATCGTCCATCTGGTCGAGCTCATCGGCCAACACCTTTGCATCCTTGATCTCGGTCTCGCCGCCGTCGAAGGTCATCTCGGCCGTGGTGCCCTTCTTGACCACCACCAGTTCCTTGCCCCGAAACCGCATGCTCAGGCGGCCCTGGGTGGAGCTGCGCAGGAACTCGATCACCCCCGCCATGGCCTGGTCGGGGTTCGAGAATGTCTTGCTGGTGCTGTCTGGATAGGTGAGCACAGCCTCGTCCTGGGCCAGGGCCGGCAGCAGCAGCAGAACGACCAGAAAGGTCAGTAGAACTCTCACGAGACGATTCCCCCTCGATCAAAAGTGGAAGCAGTCTACTCGGAGCTGAAAGATTATCCTGCCCGGCAGGTTACCGACCTGGCAGACTCCACTTGCTCTTGCGCTTGCGCTCGACGAGCTTGTCCATGTCGGTGCGCATCTTGTCTGACTCCGCCCGCAAGAACTCGACCACTTCGGCGTGGACGGCCACCTCGTCGCGCCAGGCCTGGGCCGAGTCCTGGTAGAACTCGCACTCCTGGGCCAGCTTGTGGTTCTCCTTGCGCAGCTTTTCGAGCTGGCCCTTGAGCTGCTGCACTTCTTTGCGAGCCATCTCGCAGCGCAGCATGGCCTCGAGGGCTCGCTGCTGCAGGGCCTCGGAGCGGTCTTTCTCCTTGCGAAGCTCGGCTCGCAGGGCGGGGTCGGCGTTCAGGGCGAGATCCAGCTTGCGCTCGCGCTCGGCCTGGTCGCTCAGGTTCGAGAACAGCTCACGCTCGAGGCGCATGAGCCGGCGCATCTCCATCGAGCGCGGCTCCGTCTCGTCGGAGAGGGACACAATCTTTGGTTTTTTCTTGGACTCCCCCGCCAAAGCGCGACCTCTTTTCCAGGCGAAGATACCCCTCTGGAATAACCCGTTTTTGTCGCCCTGTCAATATCTGGTTAACATCGGCGTCACCTGCGGCGTCTGACAATGACTCGTCATGCCCAGACGCATCCTGATCGCGTTGCTGGTGACCCTCTCTTTGACGGCTGTGGCCCAGGAGACGGGTCTGCAGGGCTTTTTCGCGGGCACCACCCCGGAGGGGGCCATCTTCCTGGCCCAGAGCCATCAGGATCTGTCCGGCTCACTTCTGATCCGGCCAGCCGGCGTGACCGTTCCCACCAAGGCGGCCAACGCCTATAACAAGTACTGCAGCCAGGTGCTGGGAGGGCGCCTGCTGACGGTGCGCATCTACGGGGCGGCGGGCCCGATCTCGAGCGGCGAGATCACCATCGTGGCCGGCGAGAAGCGCATCAACTTCAACAAGCAGCTGCTGGCCGACGGCTACGCAACCCTGAACCGCGACGACCCGCGTTTCTCGGGTTGGGACAAGTACGAGGCCATGGGCAAGCAACGCAAAGTGGGGGTGTGGGCGGTCGGCAAGCCAGTCTGGCCGATCCCTAAGCTGCCGACCGGCCAGACCTCGGGGGGAACCGACCGCGACCGGGTCATCGCTCAGTATGGGCAGCCCAACCACACCAACCGCACCACCGTGCCCGACAACGAGAGCATCACCAGCTATCATACCTACATCACCGACTTCTACTTCCAGCAAGGCCTGGTTTTCATTTATCGAGACGGCAAGCTGGTCAACAAGCAGCCGTACCGGGAGCGCTGAATGCGAAAGCTGATCCTGCTCATCTGTCTTGTCTTGGGCCTTTTCGCCACCGGGTGGGCCGAGGAGCCCCAGCCCCTCATCGAGGAGGAGGACTGGACCAACGTGCGTCCGGCCGTGGATCCGTCCCTCAGCGGGCGCCCGCCGGCTCTGACCTGGTGGTGCGGGCCTTATGCCGAGGAGGTAGGCTGGGCCGTGCAGGTGGCCAATCGTTGGAACCAATTACACCCCGATCAGCCGGTCGAACTGCGCTCGCTGCCCCCTCATCGGCTGGCCGAGGATGTTTTCCGCGAGGCCATCGCGGCCGGGCACACTCCCGACCTGACCAACTTCCTGTTCCCTACCAACGCCCACGAGTTTGCCGCTCGGGGAGCTCTCCTCTCGCTGGACTCCATCCCCGGCATGATGGAGTACCTGGCCAGTCGCTGCGGACAGGGGGCCGACCGCTCCTTCCGCTCGCCCGATGGGCGCCTTTACCAGTTCCCCTGGAAAGGCAACCCGCTGATGATGCAGTACAACTCGGCCATGTTCCGCCGCTATAACCTGCGACCTCCGCGCACTTACTCCGAGTTTCTCAGGAGCGCCCGGTTGCTGGCCGCGGCCGGCAAGGCCGAGGGTCGCACGCTGCATCTGTGGGCCCCCAATCCCGGGCCCCAGTTCTGGCATCGCTACTACGACTTTTATCCGCTGTATCTGGCCGCTTCGGGCGGGAAGGGGCTGCTGACCCCCGAAGGCAAGGCGGCCTTCGACAACCCCGCCGGCGTGGCTGTCATGACCTTTCTGGCCGACCTGTGGAAAGAGGGGCTTGCTCCCCGCCAGAATCTCTATCCCGACGACCTCGACCAGGTGCGCGCCTTTGCCGATGGGGGCCTGGGCCTGATGCTGACCGGGCCCTGGAACATCATGCAGGTGCGCGACATGGCCGGGGAGGAGTTCCAGTTCGACTTTGCCCAGCTCCCGGTGCCCGACGGCCGCCCCGCGGCCGATCCGGTCTACAGCTACGGCAATTACCGCAACTTCGGCATTTTCTCGAGCTGCAAGGACCAGGCCCTGGCGGCCGAGTTCGTAAGATTTGCGACCTCCAACGAGAGCGACCTGGGCTTCCTCTATTCGGCCTTGCAGCTGCCCGTGCGCAACGATCTCGAGGAGGAGCCGTTATTCGTGCTGGCTCTGCAGCAAAGCCCGGCGGCGTTGCTCAAGTTCGCCGTGCAGGGGCGCTGGGAGGAGCCGGTCGGCAACGTGCCCCACTTCAATCGGGTGCTGCAGATCCTCTCCGACGAGCTGGTGCTGTGCGCGGTGGAGGGGAAGAAGTCACCCGAGCAGGCGGTGCACGATGCGGCTCGACGAATCGACTCAGCCGATCAGACGAGTTCACCGGCCCACAGTCGTTGAACGAATTCATCCAGCGGTAGAATTTGAACCGTTCCGTGCCGGTCGGCAAGCTCACGCGCACTGGACTCGAGGCAAACCACGAGCCGCCGACCCACGGGCCTATCATCACACAGGGCCGACAGGCCCTTCAAGTCGGTCTCGTGGACGCGTCCGCTCTTGACCTCGATGGCCAGCCTGAGATCGTCGAGCACGAAGTCCACCTCGAAGCCCGAGGCCGTACGCCAGTAGCGAATTTCCAGCTCGGGAACGCGATAGGCCTTATAGGCCCTCAGCTCCAGGAACACCAGCTGCTCAAAGCTCTTGCCGAACTCCGGGGTGCCGGCTGCCGGTTGTCGTCGTGTCAGGTAGTTGGCCACTCCCACGTCGAAGAGATAGAACTTGTCGGTCACCAGGAGTCGGCGGGTGATCGACTTTCTCCAGGCCGGGACCCGCTCGCCCAGCAGCGTGTCCTCCAAGATTTCGTAGTAATTGGCCACCGTGCGGGCGGAGACTCCGACCTCGCGCGCGACGTTCTCGAGGTTGAGGAGCTCGCCGTTGGAGATGGCGGCTGCCCGAAGGAACTGCCCGAAAACCGGCAGGTTCCGAGTTAACGCCTCGGCAGCAATCTCTTCCTTGAGGTAGTCGGAGACGTAGGCCCTCAGCTCTTCCAGCGGTTGGGGCGAGAGATAGTGGGATGGAAGGAGCCCGGAGGTCAGGGTCTCGCCAAGTGGCCGCGGGAACTGGCCGGCCTCGTGCAGCGAGAGTGGGCGCATCTCTCGGCGCCAGGCGCGCCCACCCAACAGGTTTGCCTGTCCTCGACGTAGTTTGCGGGCACTGCTTCCGGTGAGCAAGAAGCGCTGTCGGCGGTTCTCGATCAGCCAGTGGACTTCATCGAGAAGTTGCGGGACCTTCTGGATCTCATCAATGACCACCCAGGGAGTCTGCCGGGGGGCAAGCCGCTCTCGGAGGAGCTGCGGACGAGTGGAGTAGTCGAAGAACTCCTCGCTCTGCAACAGGTCGATGACGGTCGCCTCGGGCAGGTTAGCCCGGATCCAGGTGGATTTTCCGGTCTTGCGAGGCCCCCAGAGAAAGACCGACTGCCCGGGAAGGTCAGGCAGGGTCAGCAGTCTGCTGAGATTCATACCCCTCAGTGTTCAATATCTTGATAATCAAAACCTTTGGTTCGGATTATCAGCACGTTGGATGGGAGAGGTGTTAAGGCCGGGCGAAGCGAGCCTGCAGGCCGTCTCCCTCGGAGAGCACGCCGAAGCGGGCATTGGCGGCCAGGTGCCGGCAGATGTGGAAGACCGACTCCACCCGGTCGCT